>CAMKAQ010000011.1 GCA_946410525.1 uncultured Caryophanales bacterium
CGGGTTTTCTTCATGGTTTAAAGATTAGCTTAAGAAGCAAGAAGCGTCAAAGGTTAGAGCAGCACCAAGAGCGCTGTTGAAACCGTTGGCGACAGCGGCGTTATCAGTCACGTCGCTAGAAGCAAGATAAGCAAGCTTATTCTGACCGACGACCTGCTGAAGGTTGATCATGGTTGAAGGGACGCCGAAGCGGGCTTGGGAGTCTCCTCCTTTGTCCTCATAGGCTTTGACGGCAGAGACAGCGACAGAGGCGTTGCTCTTGACGTTATCGATTCTGGTCTGGGTTTCGCTTAACCAAGTGTCGATTTCGGCTTTCTTGGTCTCGTAGGCAGCGTTGCTGACAAAGATAGCAGCGGCTGGGACCTTGGCACCGTCATGGGCGGCAGCGAATTCGGTCTGGATGTTATAGATAACATTGAGGGTCTTGTTCTGCTGCTTGTACTGAGCCTGAACAGCGGTTAAGACTGGTTCAGCGACGACATAGTAATCGAAGGCGTCTGGATCAGAGCCAAGAAGGTGGGTTCTGACATCGGCGACACCCTTTTCATAGGTGATGGCGGCATCTGGATCGGTTCCATCGCCATATTCGCCCCAGTTCCATTTGTTTTTGGCAAGGTCACGGAAAGCTTTGGAGGCGTTGCCGGTGCTGACGAAAGCGTTGACGCTTGGTTTGGAACCGGCGGCGACAGCTTCTTGAGCGGTATGTTTGGTGGAGACGACATAGAAGGAGCCTTCGTTGATCCACTTGGCAAGCTTGTAGGCTCTATTCATGTTCTTGATCATGGTGAGGCCAGAGACACCGTCAAAGACGATGGCGTCATAGGAAGCACTTGCGAAAGCGCCTGGGATGACGCTTTCTGGGGTGGCGGTAGAAAGCCACTTGTCATTCTCACCCTGGTCATAGAAGGCAAGGGTTGGGGATCCGGTTGGGCTGACCCAGGTTACGGATTCGGAAGTGACTGGAGCAGAGGAAGCTTCTTTAGAAGATTCGACTGGGGTTGTGCCACAGGAAGCAAGAAGTCCTGCAGCGATTATGATTGTGAGCAATTGTTTTTTCATAGTTGGATATCCTCCGCTCGCAATTATAGGTGTATGCATATATGATTAATGTGATATATGTCACAGTTAGATAATATTTTTAACATTCTCGAAAAAGACGAGATCGCCCTCTGGAAAAAGAAGGAGCTTCCAAAGGAAGCCATCCTCTTCAAAGAAGGCGAGGAATGCGCGGAAGTCGGCATTGTCGTCGAAGGCCAACTTGTCATTTCTTCCTACTCATATGGTGGAAAAGAAATCGTCTATAACCTCATCGGCCCTGGCTCAATGTTTGGCAATAACCTCCTCTACGCGGACGACAAACGCTACAAAGGCAACGTAGTCGCCAAAAAGAAGACGACCCTTTATCTCATCCATAAGACTTCCCTAATGAAGCTCTTAGCCCAGAATCCGAAGTTCTTAGAGTTCTTTCTCTCCACCGCTTCAAACAAAGTCAAAGACCTCAATGCCAGGGTGAGGCTTCTCTCATTCCAGGTTCTTGAGGAAAGGCTCATGTTCCTCATACATGAAAACAAAGGCGTTCTCCCCTACGTCTCAATCACCTCTTTGGCGAGCGAACTAGGTGCTGAAAGAGAAACCCTTTCTAGACTTGTTTCACGGTTATCTAGAGAAGGGACGATTAAAAAAGAGAAGCACCGATTAATTGCCCTTTAGCAAAAGAAAAGGAGCGGCAAATCCCGCTCCTTTTTATGTCAGCCTCGGCAATAGTAATAGATGTTCATGTCCGACTCGACAATCGTTTCGTTCGTCGCAAAAACGGTGCAAGCCTCATCAACGAAAAATCCTATCTCCGCATACGATCCACCGATGGGCGTATAAACCGGTCTCGTTTTCTTTCCCAAGGTACCTGAGAGATTATTCCCCGAAAAAAGAGGTTCTCCTTTTTCTGCCGTCACCTTGAAATCGAATCTTGGGTTCCCATATTTATCCTGATCTGGGATGTAGTAGCACTGATACACCGACACGGTCTGATAGACCTTATTTGCAGACGAAGAGGATGCCGCTGAGTTTGAAGAAGATGAAAGCGAGGATGAATGGGGCGATTGCGGCGTCGAGGACCTGCTGGATTTATGACGCGAGGATGAGAGCGAAGATGAAGCGACGCTTTCGCCTGGTTCAGCGGGCGCAGAGGAAAAGGAAACGCTTTCCGGGGCAAGCGAAACGATTTCGCTTTCTTCCTCCACAAAAGAGCAAGAGGTGAGAGCAATCACCAAGAACGCTATTTTCGATAAACTCTTTTTCTTAATCATAGTTCCAGCATAAACGGCGGCTTCGTACGCTTCACATGGCCGCAGAAGAAGCATATAGGCTGCGACATGCTCGTTTTGGGCACCAATGCGCTTCACGTCATCAGAGACGTGTTGCTCATATGTAACATTCCCTTATCAACATTTCAATTCGTGATTATATCCATGACCTTTCCCGTTCCGTCCCCATGCCTGACAACGAAAAGAAAAGGAGCGGGATTTGCCGCTCCTTTTTGTTTTTTAATGAAGCTTACTTAACTTCTGGATACTTCTCGCGGTTGGCCACGTAGGTGGTGTGGAGGAGTTCTTCAGCAAGCTCGCTGCATGGTTCGCCAAGGTAGTCCTTGTAAACCTTGATGATGTCAGGGTTGTTATGGGACTGACGGATGGCGCACTTCTCGTCGATGGAGTAGAGAATAGCAGCTCTCTTCTCGCGGTAGGTCTCAAGGATGTCAGCGCCTTCCTCTGGTTTGAGGTTTGGCTTGACGAATGGCTGACCACCGCCGTTGATGCAGCCGCCTGGGCAGCCCATGATCTCGATGAAGTGATATGGGGACTTGCCTTCTTTGATCTGGTCGAGAAGGACTTTGGCGTTCTTCATGCCAGAGGCGATGGCGACTTTGACCTTAAGGCCGTTGATTTCGACTTCGGCTTCTTTGACGGCATCAAGGCCTCTGCAGGCTTTGAAGTCGATTGGGCCGAATTCTTTTCCGGTCAAGGTGTGGTAAGCGGTACGGAGAGCGGCTTCCATGACACCACCGGTGACACCGAAGATTGGGGCAGCACCAGTGTATTGTCCGAGAAGGTCCTGATCGAACTCTTCTTCTGGAAGCTCTCTGAAGACGATGCCAGCGCGTTTGATCATCGCGGCGAGCTCACGAGTGGTGATGACGGCATCAACATCCGGTAAGCCTTCGGCGTTGGCGTTCTGAGGACGCTTGGCTTCATATTTCTTCGCGGTGCAAGGCATAACGGAGACGACATAGATGTTCTTTGGGTCAAGGTTATGGGCTTTGGCGAAGTAGCTCTTGATGATAGCGCCTTCCATTTCGTGTGGGGACTTGCAAGTCGAGACGTTTGGAATGCACTGTGGGTAGTAGTACTCGAGGTAATTGATCCAACCTGGGGAGCAGGAAGTGATCTGTGGGAGGACACCGCCTTTGGTGATACGGTTAACAAGCTCCTGGGACTCTTCCATGATGGTAAGGTCAGCAGCGAAGTTGGTATCGAAGACGCGGTCGAAGCCGAGTCTGTGGAGGGCGGCGACCATCTTACCGGTGGCATTGAGCTCACCGATCTTGTAGCCGAATTCCTCAGCAAGGGCGGCACGGACGGCTGGAGCGGTCTGGACGACGACGAACTTGCCTTCCGCTTTGGCCTTGTCGACGCAGGTGATTTCGCGTTTCTCGCTTAAGGCACCAGTTGGGCAGACATTGACGCACTGGCCGCACTGGATGCATGGGACATGGGCGAAGGAACGATCGGCGATTGGGGAGACGAAGGTGTTGAAGCCACGTTTCTCGAAGCCGAGGATGCCGATTCCCTGAGCTTCTTTGCAGCGCTCGATGCAGCGGCCGCAGAGAATGCACTTAGAGGAATCACGGATGATGCCAGGAGCGATTTCGTCTTTGTGGACCTCGGTCTTGGAGCCTTTGAAGGCACCTGGGCGAGCTCCGACGATGGAAGCGACCTCATAGAGTTCGCAATGTCCGTTTTTGACGCAGGCTTGGCAATCCTGGTTATGGTTGGAAAGAAGAAGTTCGACGCTTGCGCGGCGGGCTTCAACTGCCATTGGGGATGAGATTTTGATGACGAAGCCTTTCTCGGCTGGGACATCGGCGACTGGGTAGACGCAAGAAGCGAAGAGTCTGCCACCACGGGCGGTAGCGATCTCAACTAAGCAAACACGGCAGGAGGCAAGGGAATTGTGGCCGCCTTTCCAGTAGCAAAGAGTTGGGATGTTGTAACCGACTGAACGAGCGGCTTCGAGGACCGTTAAGCTCTTATCGACTTCATAGATATGGCCTTCGATATTGATTTTGATTGTTTCCATTGTTCGTCAACCTCCTTTTATTCGTGGCTGATGGCACCGAACTTACAGGTAGCCATACAGGTTCCACACTTGATGCACTTGCTCTGGTCGATGACGTATGGTTCCTTGCCTGGGACGCCTTTGATGCAGCTGACAGGGCAAGCACGGGAGCAAGCGGAGCACTTCTTGCACTTCTCTGGGTCGATGTAGTACTTGGAGAGTGACTTACAGACGTGGGCTGGGCACTTCTTGTCTTGGATGTGAGCGAGATACTCATCATAGAAGTTAGCCATGGTGCTGCTGATTGGGTTGGCAGCGGTCTGGCCAAGTGCGCAGAGGGAGTTGTTTTTGGTGATCTTGGCAAGCTCTTTGAGTTCGTCAAGGGTTTCCATGGTGCCGCGGCCTTCGACGATCTCGGTGAGGAGTTCGTAGATGCGCTTGGTACCGATACGGCATGGGGAGCACTTACCGCAGGACTCGTCGCAGATGAAATCCATATAGAATCTCGCGACGTCGACCATACAGTTGTCTTCGTCCATGACGATGGCGCCGCCGGAGCCCATCATGGAGCCGCGAGCGACTAAGGTATCGAAATCGATTTCAGTATCGAGGTCTTTCTCGGTTAAGCAACCGCCGGAAGGACCACCGGTCTGAATGGCTTTGAATTTCTTGTTGCCTGGGATGCCACCGCCGATGTCATAGATAAGGGAGCGTAAGGTAGTTCCCATTGGGACTTCGACGAGACCGACGTTGTTGATCTTTCCGCCAAGAGCGAAGACCTTGGTTCCTTTGGAGCCTGCGGTTCCGACTTTGGCATATTCAGCAGCGCCAACACGGATGATATATCCGACCTGGGCAAGAGTCTCAACGTTGTTGACACAGGTTGGTTTTCCCCAAAGACCTTTGACGGCTGGGAATGGTGGACGTGGACGTGGCATACCACGTTTTCCTTCGATGGAATTAAGAAGAGCGGTTTCCTCACCACAGACAAAGGCGCCAGCGCCAAGTCTTAAGTGGCAACGGAAGCTGAAGCCGGTGCCAAGGATGTTGTCACCGAGTAAGCCAGCTTTTTCCATCGCGTCGATGGCGTGGAGTAAACGCTGGACAGCGATTGGATATTCAGCACGGACATAGAAGTAACCTTCGTTGGCGCCATAGGCGTAACCAGCGATCATCATACCTTCGATGACCTCGAATGGGTTGGCTTCTAAGATGGAACGGTCCATGAATGCGCCTGGGTCGCCTTCGTCGCCGTTGCAGACGACGTATTTCTTGTCGCTCTTGACGTTAGCGGCAAACTGCCATTTGCGGCCAGTTGGGAATCCACCGCCACCACGGCCACGGAGACCGGAAGCGATGATTTCGTCGATGACCTCCTGAGGGGTCATTTCGGTTAAGACCTTCTTCAAAGCCTTGAAGCCATCGTAGCCAAGGGATTCTTCAAGAAGATCTGGGTTGATAACGGAGCAGCCATGGAGGGCGATACGTTTTTGTTTTTTGTAGAAGTTGATGTCGTCCATTCTAGCGACCTTCTCGTGGGTCTGTGGATCGACATAAAGAAGATCTTCGACGATCTTGCCGTTGATGAGGTCTTCCTCAACGATACGTTCAACATCGGTAACCTTAACGGCACGGTAGAGAGTATCTTCTGGGTAAATCTTAACGAATGGGCCTTGGGAGCAGAAACCGAAGCAACCGACGTGGTTGACGCTGATTCTGTCGCTGAGGCCTTTCTCTTTGATGAGTGCCTCAAGTTTTTCGATGATTTCTTTGCTGTTGTTGGCTAAGCAACCAGTACCACCGCAGACAAGGATGGCGCGCTTGCCGCCTTTTCCGGTGATCTTGGCACTGAGCTTCTCCGTACACTCGGAGATTTTTTGATCTAATAATTCAGGGCTGGTAATCTTTTCCATTGTTATTTCGCCTCCTGATTACGGAATTCATCGAGAATCTTCTCGACGTCTTTGGACTCGACGCGTGGGAAGACCTTGCCATTGACCGAAACGGCAGTCGCAAGAGCGCAAGCGCCCATGCAACGGACAGCCTCGATGGTGAAGAGTCCATCTTCGGTGGTCTGACCTGGCTGGATCTTAAGAACAGCGCACATCTTGTCCAAGACGGCCTGGGCGTTCTTGACGTAGCAAGCGGTGCCTAAGCAGACGTGGATAACGTATTTTCCTTTTGGGGTGAGCGAGAAGAAAGAGTAGAAGGTCACAACGCCGTAGATCTCGGCAGCTGGGACTCCGGTTTCTTCAGAGATGACTTCCTGTAGCTCAACAGGAACATAGCCATACTTCTCCTGGACTTCTTCCAGAATGACAATCAACGGAGAAGGTTCGTCTTTGTGCTTTTGACAAATCTCTCGGACGTCTTTGATGACTTCAAGACGGATTTTCATGTTTGCGTATCGCCTTAACGGCGCCTCCAAATTTTCAACATTGCCTTTTAGTATCTAAAAGAAATGCAACTAATTATATCGCTACAAAAATATTGATAGAACAAAGAAATGAGAATTATCGATATATCGATTTATCAACTCCTGAAAGGAAGCGAGTTTTGCCGTGATTTTTCTCTTTCTCGCCCAATTCATCTTAACTTTTGTCGAAAGGTTTGAATTAAGGCCGCGTCATTCAAAAAAGCCCTGCAAAACCCGCTTATTTCCCCCTATCAGAAAGAAAAACCATCATATCGCTTTCCCTTGCTTAGCGACTTCAATATAATTGTGCCGTTATGGCAAACCTTATCCTTTCTGATTGCTTCGGAGTCATCATGAATGAGATTGCCGTCGATTGGTTCAAAGAACACTTCGACGACCCTAAGACCGCAATGACTTTGAAGGAGAAATATTTCAATGACTGCGACCTTGGCGATGTATCCCTTGATGATGTTTTCGTGAGCATTGGGAAAGACCTTGGATATGACCCAAATGAGCTCAAAGCCGACTGGTATAGAAGAATCCATTTGAGGGAGGACGTTTTCGCGTACATAACCTCACTTAACAGAGGGGACGATAAGGTCGTTTTGCTAAGTAATGCGGGCTTCCCTTTCATGGGCGACATCATTGATAGATTTGACTTCAAGAGCCACTTCGACAAGATTTTCGTGTCTGGTGCCTACCACATCATGAAACCAGATCCAGAGTTCTATAAATTGGCCATTAATTCGTATTCTGAAAAGTTCGACCACATTTATATGATCGACGACAACCCTAAGAATTTAGCCCCCGTTTCTGCACTTGGCATCGAGCCAATCCTTTACACTGACCTTGCTTCGCTCAAGGCTATCTTCCACTAGTCATTTTTTACAAGACTCTTTTTTTACAAATCAAGGCCTATATAATAGTCAAAGCGCTTTTTTGGAATGACATTCCTGAAAAACGTGTGCTTGTGTAGACCTATCACAAAAAAATTTGTTATACTATGTCCGTGGAAAACATTAACATTGCCCTCTTGACTGAGGGTTGGACGCGATTCTCTTTGATGTCCTCTTTAAAGGGCATGTTCGCAAGAGCTAAGGAGCGTGGCATAGAATTATTTGTCACCCAATTTTGCTCTTTTGGCGAAGCTGCCCGTGAGGCCGTTTTTAACCAAGGCGAATATTCAGTCTACAATTTGGTCGATACAAGCTACTTCGATGCGATCATTTTAGATGTCTCAGACATGCCTAATAGCGAGATCGACGCCCGCATCTTCCCTCTTATTAGAAAAGCCAACATTCCAATACTTGCCCTCGATAGCAAATTCCCTGGCATCCATTCATTTGGTCAAAACAACAAAAAATCCATCGAAGAAATGATGGATCACTTATATAACAAGCACAAAGTCAGAAGCTTTGCTTTCTTTGGTGGCCCTAGTGCCAACTTTGAGGCCAACGCAAGGGCCCGCGCTTATGCCGATTCTTTGGCCCGCTTTGACCTAGGCCTAATCGATAACCCTATCTACGCTGGCAACTTCGAGTATGATTCTGGTTTCAGAAACATGGAGAAGCTCATCAATGAGAGAGAAGGCAAACTCCCAGGAGCCATCGTCTGCGCTAACGACCGTATCGCCATCGGCGCTCTTGAAGCAGCCAAAAAGCACGGCTACAAATGTCCAGAGGATTTCCGTATCACCGGTTTCGATAACTACGGCCAAGCTGAGCGTTATTCCCCTCAGATCACCACTGTTGGAATTGACCGCTTCCAAGCTGGCAAAAAGATGATCGATGTCGTTCTAGACTTAATCAAAGGCAAAGATGTCCCAGAATTCACCTACATTGATGGTGAAATGGTTTACCGCGAATCCTGCGGATGTGGTAGTGAAGCTGCTTTGGATTATCGTAAATACGCGATGGACAGCGTTCTTAGCGACTTCAAGAACGACTACAAGGTCAACCGCATGACTTCCCTCATCGCGAACCTTTCCTTGCTCAATAACTTCGAAGGCTATTTCAAAACCTTAGCCGATTACCCATACTTCAAGGAAGTTGAATCGGTCCTTGTCTCAGTCGATAAGGGCTTGTTCCGCCCTGGAACTTCAAGTTTCTCATCTAAACGAGTTCCAATCGACCGCGAAGTTGTCGCCCTTTATTTCAAGAATGGGGAGCAAGAACACGTTGACTCAATCAAGGAAGTCAAAAAACGTCAAGTCAAAGACTGCAAAAACAAAGTTGCTTTCGTCAGCGCGCTTCACTTCGGAAAGGATGTTGTCGGTTATATCATCGTCAGAGAGAATTCCGACAAGATTCTCCTCCCAGATTTCGTCGATGCGAGATCCCGTTTCATCTTCCAAGCCGAATCCCTTTATAGGACCATGAAGTACTCAGAGCTTTCTAAGACTTTGAGTGAGCTATATAACAACGATCAGTTGACCGGTATCCACAACCGCATCTTCTTTGACGAAGAGATGGTTCCTGCCTTCGACAGACTCGTCAAAAAGAAAAAGAGATGCGCGGTCTTCTTCATCGATGCCGACAACTTCAAGAACATCAACGATACCTATGGTCACAATAGAGGCGACCTCATCCTTAAGACCATCGCCAAGACCATCGACAAGAATCTCCCAGACAGTGGCGATACTTGTAGGTTCGGCGGTGACGAGTTCGTCGCTTACTTCCCAGTCACCGACGACGATGAAGCGTATGCCTACGCCAAGAAGGTCGAGAAAGCCCTCCTTGAGAAAGACATCTCCGTCTCGATCGGTGTTGCCTTCAGTGAAAACGGCACAAGCTTATCCGAGATCGTCAACAACGCCGACAAAGAGATGTACAAAATCAAATTCAAGAAGTACGGCGACCGTAGACGTAGCAAATAACAAGAGCAGCAGAGAGAGGACGCGAAGAACATCCTCTCTTTTTTTATGCCTTCTCCCCTGCTTCCATCAATCAAAAATCCTTGGCAAATCCTTTTCGGTTTCAAAAAAGAGGCGGTTTTTGCAAAAGAAAAACTGCTAGGGTTTTTGGCCCTAGCAGTTGTTAGTTAGCCTTATTCAGCGGCTTTGGCTTCTGGCTTCTTGCCTTTCTTGAGGACGAGGAACCAGACGATGCAGAACGCACCAGCGAGGACGATGACGCCACTGCCAGTGGCGATGCCGATGATGGCACCTAATGGGAGGCCAGCGGAGCCGTTATCGACTTCACCGGTTTCTTCCATATCGTAGGCTGGATCAACTACTTCAAGAGTGAAGATAGTAGCAATATCGGTTGTCTTGGTTTCGCCATCAAGAGTGAGCTTGGCCCAAACGATGATGTCTTTGGCACCGGCAACGGTTGGTGTACCAGTGATCTTGCCATCTTCGAACTTGAGACCAGCTTGGAGCTTCTGATCGACCTGAACGTCATCGATAGCGAGTTCGACGTCAGTGATCTGTTTGCCGTTGTATTCCTGGCCAACGCCATACTTGTCAGCGACTTTGAAGGTGATTTGGCCAACATCCTTATTAAGGGTGACTTTGAGGCTGTCTTCAGTGGTGATGGCTTCCTGATCTTGGATGCCGAAGACGTTATCCTGAGCTTTGCCACAAGCGGCGTGGGCATAGATGAGGCCTTTGGCGCTCTGACGGACGGCGTACCACCAGGAGTAGGATTCATAGGTCTGTCCTTCATAGGTGAAGGTTGGGGCACCTTTGCCATCGAAAGCATTTGCATCCCACTTGCAGTTCATATCTGGGCCGTAGTCAGCGGAATCGAGCTGGACGTTACAGCCAGAGAGGGTACGGTTGTTGATGTTCTCGTACTTGGTTCCATCGAAGGAGCTGTTGCCATGGTGGGTCATATCGGAAAGGACAGCGCCTTTGAAGCCCCATTCATGACGGAGAACTTCAACGAGAAGAGGATAGGAAGCAGCGGTCTCCATCATACCAAGACGGTTGTAGGAGGACATGATGCCACGGGAATAACCATCCTGGATGCACATCTGGAATGGTTTGAGGTAGATCATACGGAGCGCTTGCTCACTGACGAAGGCCATGGTGCCTTCACGGTTCTTTTCTTGCTCGTTGACGGCGAAGTGCTTGAAGTAGCAGTAAACGCCTTTGAGGGTGGCGCCTTTGACGACCTGGGAGGCCATCTTACCCATTAAAAATGGGTCGGCGGAGTAGTACTCGAAGTTACGGCCACCGAATGGTGAACGGTGGAGGTTGACGGCTGGGCCAGCCCAACCATACATGTTGGCGAAGAAGGATTCAGCACCAACGATGTCGCCCTGCTTCTGAGCGAGTTTGATGTTGTAGGTAGCAGCAACTGTTGGCTCACCGCACCACCAGATGATCTCGTACTGGTTTGGACCATCGGAGTCATTGGTGCTTGGTTTGCCGATTGAATCTAATGAGGTGTTGTCATGACGGCGGACGAATCTCACAAGCTCATCATAAGTGAACTCGTTGAGCCATTCTTCCCAGCGTGGGTCGTCGTAATCGGCGCCGATCATATCTGCGAACATGGTACGTTCGTTCTTTTCAAGGGCCTCTGGCTCCTGATGCCAATCGTTATCGATGAAGTCTTGTTTGGTGTGATAAGCGGCTTCAGAGACGTAACCATTGTGGAGGACGTCAAGGTCAGCCACGATGAATGAGTGAGTGAGGAATTCCTCGGACTTGCTGCCTTCTGGAAGAGTGCGTTCATCAATGGTTGGGTGTTTTGGGAAGGTCTCTTCGAAATTGGAACGGCTCATGTGGTCGAAACCGATGGAGTCACTCATTGGGAGGGAGCAGAAGAAGTCATCTTCAGAGAACTGGTTGACGACTTCGTGACCGGTGTAACGGTCGTTTCTGAACTGGATGCCGCCTTTCTTGACGGTGAGTTTCTTGGAGTCGATGGTCTCGTGGGCGTTCTTCATAAGGAGAACTTCGTATTCGCCTTCATCAAGCTCGTAGCCCTTGAAATCATTCTTATTGGCGTCGGTGTAATCGTAATCGGCGAAGTCCTGGAGGTTGAAGCTGAGGGTGATGGTTTGCTCATCGCCTGGCTCAAGCATGTCAGTCTTGCCGAAAGCGCATAAGACGTGGTCCGCTTTTTCGATTCCGCCTTCATAGTAAGGGGCTTTCCAATAAAGCTGGACGGCTTCTTTACCGGCGACATCGCCGGTGTTCTTGACTTTGACGTCAACGGTGACGACCTTCTTCTTGCCAGTGAGAACGGTATTCTCGGCTGGGTCAAAGTTAACGATCGATTGTTCGAAGGTTGTGTAGCTTAAACCGTAACCGAATGGGTAGATGACACCTTCTTCTCCGTCATACCACTCGTCGGCAGCGGCCTTGTTTTCTTTGGCCATGTCGGCATAGCGGGTTTCGTGATAACGGTAATCGACGTAGACGCCTTCTTCGTAGTTGTTATAGGCGGCGCAGTAGCAGCCATTGAGACCACGGTTTGGAACGTAATGATCAGCATCTTCCCAACGAGCCTGAGTGCAGGTGCTGGTTGGGGTTCCATCGGCGTTGATCATCGTGTGGTTTGGAATTGGTTCGCCGTTCGAGTCACGATAGAGATTGCCAGCCTCGTCATAGTAGGTCTGGGAGTTATCGGCGAAGTTCTGGTAGGAAGGATCCTTGGTGAAATCGCGGGTCCAGGTATCGACGGTACGGCCACTTGGGTTGACGGCACCGGTGACGATCTCACCGATG
>CAMKAQ010000012.1 GCA_946410525.1 uncultured Caryophanales bacterium
AAGATATTTTGTCAGCAAGCCTGGCCATTGGGGCTTTGGATTCGCTGGCTTTTTCAACAAGACCGATGATCTGAGAGATGGTTGTGTCTTTTCCAACTGAGGTGACTTTGAAGGTGAATGAGCCGTTCTTGTTTATGGTCGCTCCGATGACTTTGTCGCCTTTGGCTTTGTGGATCGGGAGAGATTCTCCGGTGATGGTCGATTCGTCGATATCGCCATAGCCATCTATGATGATTCCGTCTGTTGGGATCGATTGCCCTGGTTTGACCACGACCAAATCATCGAGCATGAGGGATTCGGTTTGGACCTCCACTTCTTCACCGTTCCTTAAGACATAGGCGGTATCAGGAGTGAGGGCCATGAGGTCGGTGATCGATTCGGTCGTTTTGCTTGTCGCCCTCTTCTCGAAGTATTTGCCAATCGAGACGAAGACGAGGATCATCGCGGCTGCCTCAAAATAGAGATTCATGTAATAAAGATGGACTTGGCTGATGTCGTTACTCGCCCAACCGATGATGAGCATCACATATGAATAAAGACTATATAGGACGGAGATTGTGCTTCCCAAAGCGATGAGGCTATTCATGTTCGGGTGAAGCTTGAAAAGACTCTTGAAGCCTGAGGTGAAGTAATTGAAGTTGATGACGATTATTGGGATGAGGATGAGAATCTGAAGGGTTACTTCTAAGAAAGCAATCAGGGAGAAGTTAGGGTCATCCATCTTTGGCCAACCACCATACTCATGGAGCATCATACCTCCCATTGAGACGACCATGAGAAGAACAAGGAGGGAAAGGGAAACTATTAAGCGTGTAAGGCGCGCACGTAATTCCTTTTTCTTTTTCTCTTGGATCTTTTTGAGGGATTCGTTTACGAATGGGGATGCGCCATAGCCGACTTTGGTAACGGCTTGGATGATAGTTTCGTCGCTCACTTTTGATTCATCAAAATCAACGACCATGTTGTTGGCTAAAAGAGAGACGTTGACGCTGTTGACGCCATCGATTTTGCAGACTGCGTGATCGACGTTAGCCTGGCAGGCTGCGCACATCATTCCGGTTACGTTGTACTTCTTCTTCATAGATACCCCCAGGGGGTATTCTATAACGATTGAAAAAGCCTGTCCAACGAAGTGATTAAAACCTTGGTTTCTAATGATTGCTCGTTGTTAGTGCGCTTTTTTTGTAGATATAATGAAAGACGAAAGGTGGATTGTTTGAATGAAAACATTCCTTAAATACTCCGGCTTCTTAGCTGCTGTCATCGCTGTTGTCGGTTTCATTTTAATGATGACAACCCCTGCATTCGCCTATTTCCCAGAGAACGGCGACCCGCTCTATCTCACCAGCGCCCAAGCCTTATTTGGTGAAGATGCGTTGCTTGGCCACATTGATGCCGTTTGGTCCGCAACACTTGGTTGGATCCTTGCCATGGTCGGCGTTATTGCCCTTCTCCTTGGCGTCATCCTTCCACTTCTCAAACTCGAGAAATTTGCCGGACTCATCAACCTCATCGCCCTTTGTGCTTTAGTGTTTGGCGGTGTCTTCGTCTTCGTCTCCCAACCATGCACACTCACCTCAACCGTTTTAGGCAGTAAAGTCGTCAGCAAGCCATATGCCGACTATGGTCTTAACGCCACTTGGATCATCGCTGGTATCCTTTACATCGCCGCCGGTGCTCTTGCTATTCTTCCAGCCGCCATGGATCTCTTCGGCGGAAAAGGAAAAAAGAAGAGAAAATAAATCTTTGATTTAAAAAAATAGGGGCTGCGTTGAACAGCTCCTTTTTTATTTGATTGGTTTGGTGAAGAATCGCCCTGCCACGCTCATGAGAGGCATGACCTCGACGAAGCTCTCATTGTCCTCTCTTTGGATGAGTCTCATGACGGCGTTAAGCTCGTCGGAAGAGATGACCATGATGAAGACGAATTTCTCTTTGCCACTATAGACGCCTTTGCCTTGGAGTTTGGTTGCGGCGTGAGGGAAGCTTTCAATGAGAACATCGCCAAGAGCCTCTTTCGAAGTAATGACTTCGACTTTGACTTTCTTATTACGGGTGTTGATTGCATCAACAACGAGTTTGGTGACGAAGAGATAGATCGCGGTGTAGAAGGCGCCGACGACGTAACTTGCAGCCGTGTTGGCGTCGCCCCAACCTGCCTTGGTGATTGAGAGAAGGATGAAGACGAGGAGGGTCACACCATTAAGGATGACAGCATAGCTGCCGACAAGGGTCTTCTTCTTAAGGCCGATATAGTAAGCAATGATATCGACACCTCCGGCTGAGAAGTCGCCTTTATAGGCGAGAGCGGACGATAAGCCCGTACAAACACCGCCAAAGAGGGCTCTCGATAACATGCCGCCATTATCAACGGTGAAGTCAGCGATGAGTTTGAGGAATGGGATGTTAGTGACGGTGAAGATTCTGATGAAGATAGAAGTCTCAATAACATTGACGAGGGTCATGATTGAGAATCTCTTTCCAATGCCAAACCAGGCAACGAAGAGAAGAGGAACATTGAGGACAAAGTAGAGAATGGCGTAAGCGGTGTGCTCGTCGAGGGTACCGCCTTCGGCAACGGTCTTCCATCCGCATAACTCGCAGATGAGGGTGATGACCTGGGAAAGACCGGACATGCCGCCGGATAAGATTTTCTGATATTGGATATTGCCTGCGCCCACCGCAACTCCAAGATCCATGAAGGTGTTGAAGCCGACGGCGAAGGTAAGCGCGCTCACGGTAGAAAGAAGGATAGCTAAAACATAGCCGATTGAGGCCTTGGTTTTATGGTGATCATAGAGCCAGTCGTTAAACTCGCTCTTTAATTCGTTTACTTTGTTTTTGAGTTTTCCCATCTCGCCGTAATTATAGAATATAAAACCCTTTTCTCAACTGGTTTCGAAAGAAAGTTTTTCAAAACAAAAAATAACGCGTTTTTGCAGGGGATTTTTGAAAAATTTTAGTGGATAAAGAATGGATGGGCATATATGCGGTATAAAGGCGTTTTCGACCTATTTTATTCGGTGGTTCCTTATTTTTTTAATAAAAATAATCCTAGTGTTGCCGTATGAGGGTCACAATGGTATGATTTATACGCTGTTTCTAGGAAACAGGTCACTTTCCCGGAGGATATATACTAATGATCATCTTAAAATCCATCGGCGCTTTCTTCGTCAGAATCTGGCGCTGGATTAAAGAGACTGCCTGGGTTCAACCGCTTCTTATCGTCGGTGCCATCTTCGCTGTCATCTTCTCTATCCCATACATCACTGAATGGGCTGCCAGTTGGAACCAATCAGGCAAAGGTGCCTTCTATAGCTCCTACCAGCTTTCCCTCGAAGGCGAGGATACCGCTGATGCCACCATCTCCAAAGCCGATGCCATCACCGCTGCTATCGAAAAAGCCAACGACGTCGCTTATGACAACGTGGACAACACCAAGAAGTCCAAAGCCGAACTCGAAGCCATCCAGACTGCTAACTATGCTGACATCATCAAAGACTATGGCGAGAAGTTCTATCTCGTTTACATGGCTGATGACAACAACGCCGCTTCCGAATTCGAAGAAGGCTTCAAATTCCTTAGCGACAACTGGAACAACCAGTCCTTCGGTTTAAAGGCCAACGACATCTCTGACCTCAAGTTCAGACTCCACGTCATCAACTCCTCCGAAGAATCTTCCAACGACAGCGAGTTCGAAAAGAACCCAGCCCAGACCACCGCTTGGAAGCGTTACCTCATCAACTACACCGGTTTATTCAACATCGCTGGCCCATGGCTCTATGAGCACATGCCAATGGTCATCAATGGTTCATTGTCCGAAGACAAGTTCAGCTCCTTCTCCATCAGCTCTGCTGACAGCGACTTCCCAGTCCCAACCGTCTGCCTTTGCGACTTCACCCTTGAAGCCATCGCCGATGGAAGAGCCGGGTTATCCGAAGTCTCCTTCTCGAGCACTGGCGCAACCGCTAACGAAAAGGCCAAGAACCTTCTCAATATGTGGAACCATCTTGATCCATATAACAACAACAATAGCTACACCAGCACTTCCAAGAAGGAATACCGCGTCGCTCGCTAATCAAATGCAAATCAAAAACGAGGCCAATCACGACCTCGTTTTTCTTTTATATATAAGGAAAGGGTTACAAGCCCTTCTTCTCAAACATCTTGATGACGCAAGGAGGAACGAGCGAAGAGACATCCACTCCTCCTTTTCTTAATTCAAGGACAGAACTAGAGGAGACGAAGTTCTCTTCTTTCCTGGCCATGAAGAAGACCATATCGACATCAGGTGCGGCGAATTCGTTTGCAGCAGCAAGTTGGAACTCATATTCGAAATCGGTAACGGCACGTAAGCCTCTGATGATTGATGGAGCGCCGACCTTCTTACAATAGTCGACGGTAAGGCCATCGTAATAATCGACGATGACGTTAGGCATATCCTTAACGGCTTCCTTCATCATCTCAAGTCTCTCTTCGGTCGTGAAAGCGCCGCTCTTCTTTGGGTTGACGGCTAAAAGGAGATAAACCTGGTCAAAGATCTTCAAAGACCTTTTGAGAACCTCCAAGTGACCATTGGTGATCGGGTCGAACGAACCAGCGTATACGGCTTTTCTCATAATTACCTCCAAAGGATCATTACCTTGGTCCTGCCATAATGATACTCCCTAAAGCGGGAGAATAGTTCTTTTGGTGCCTCAACTTCGCCTTCATACTCAAGGACCACTACCCCGTTTTCGGTGAGTCGATCCTTCTCAATGAGGAAGCGAGGAACATCTTTATAAACGTCTTTCATCGCGTATGGCGGATCAAGGAAGACGATGTCATATTTGTCGTTAAAATTATTCAAAACCCCTGCAAAATCGCTATGGATTACCTTTGCGTTCGTTTCTTTGAGGGTATTTAGGTTCTTCTTGATGACCTCGACTGAGGTGCCATCCAAATCGCAAAAATAGCAATACTTTGCACCCCTAGAAAGCGCCTCGATTCCAAGGGCTCCTGAACCAGCGAAAAGATCAAGGCAAATTGAGCCAGGTAGGTCCACGCTCAAAGCGTTCATCATCCCTGTGCGGACGACGGATTTGCTTGGGACCTCAAGATGAGGCGGAACCTCTAGGTTCCTTGTCCTATATTTGCCACTGACAACTTTAATCATTTTGCTTCGCTCGAAAGGGTCTTCTTCCTATAAGGTCCGAAGATGATGTCGTCGATCTCCATGTAGAGGTCTCTGACCTTGATGAAGGCCTCGGTGTATTCCTTCGCAAGAGGATAGGAATCCACTTCCGCTTTCGCCTCATGGAGGGCTTTGGCGACCTTCATGGCCTCTTCGCTATTCTTGTCTTTGTAGGAAAGGATGGAACTGTATTCCCTCTCAAGATCATCTTTCTTTTTGACGAGTTCTAAAAGCGAAGGATCCTCATAGAGTTTCTTCTCTAATTCGTTAAGCCTGATGACCCTTTCATCCTGCTCGATAGCAGTCTTGAGACCGTCTAATGACTTGCTTAGGGAAATGTTCATATGCTTATTTTAAGCATTTTTCCTCTTTCATGATACAATATCCACATGCTTAAAATCGTTAAGGACACCGCCAAGAGCCTACATAGCAGATGCACTCCCGTCGAAGACCCAAGATCAAAAGAGATCAAAGCGACCCTCGACGAGATGACCCAATATCTCAAAGACTCCCAAGACCCAGCCTTCCGTGAGAAGAATCCAACGGTCCGCGAAGGAGTTGGTTTAGCTGCGCCTCAAGTCGGCATCAACAAACGCATGCTCGTCATCTATTACCCATCTGGGGAAGAAGATGGCTCCTATATCCAATATCAGCTCGTTAACCCAGTTATCGTCGCTCAGTCAATCAGACAATGCTATCTCGAGAACGGGGAAGGCTGCTTAAGCGTTGATGGAGAACATCCTGGCTACGCTTATAGAGCCCACAAAGTCACCGTCAAAGCCTATGACGCGTTTAGAGGCGAAGACATCGAAATCAAAGCCTATGGTTTTGATGCGATTGTTCTCCAACACGAAATCGATCACCTTAACGGAATCCTCTTCTACGACCGTATCGACAAGAAGAACCCATTCAAAGTAATCCCTGACGCGGTCGCTATTTAATCCTTGGATATATTGCCCAATCTTCATTTTGAAGATAAAATTGGGTCATTATGAAAAATAAAAGATTTGCAATCATCGCATTGATGCCTTTGCTTTTCTCATGCACTGGTGATTTGATCAACCCCAATTACGTGAAGGAAATGACGGTGTCAGGTGATGAAGACTTCAATGTCCTCCAGTTCACAGACATCCACTGGAACTACTCCACCAACATCAAACAAGCCTCCGCTTTCTTAACCAACACCGTTAACGAGGCTAAAAAGAGAGCCGGTCATATTGACCTTATCGAAATCACCGGTGACTCTGTTTTGGTCGCTAACAAAAAGATTGCTACCACCCTTTATGACCTAGTCGAAAGTTGGGGCATCCCATGGGCCTTTACCTTTGGTAACCATGACTATGAAGGCGAGTGGAGCGAGGCTTGGATGAATAATCTTGTCTCATCCTCCAAGTATGAGCACGCCTTATTGCCAGAAGATATAAACAAAGCCGATAAGGTCGACGGTTTCTCCAACTACGTCATCAACGTCAAACGTGGCGATAAGGTTGAGTGGCAAATCTACAACATCGATACCCATAACCTCGTCGAGGAAGGCGGTTCATACGATTACGATTACATCCATCCAAATCAGATTTCTTGGTATGAAGCGCAGACCGATTTGGCAAAGGAAAATAATGGCGGACAGTATGTCCCGTCAATCGCTTTCTTCCACATCCCTCCAACCGATATCTATGATTTCGAGAAAGACGGCACTTTAGTGGGCGGCATCAAAGATGAAAAGTTCTGCCCAGGCGAACACGAATCCGATTTCGTGAAGACCGCGAAAGAAAGAAACTGCAGAGGCATGTTCTTTGGTCACGACCATTCAAACGATATCGTTTGGAAGAAAGACAACATGGTCTTCGGCTATGGCGTTAAGGCCAACACCGAGCTCTATAGCACCCAGAAAGATGGAATCGATATCACCGGCGGCGCGATCTATTCGCTCCACAAAGACACCGGCAAGTTCGATTTAGAACACCTTATCATCGATTACGATGCGCCTGAGAAAGGTGCGTCCACCCTTACCTGGAAGGAGGTCAACTTATGAGCAAGAAAACCCTTATCGCGTTCTTAGTTGAGATCGCCCTCTATATCATCGCTGGCCTTGCCTTCTATCAAGGCTTCCACTACTTCATGGCGGACGTCGATGGCTTTAAGCACATCCTCAAAGTCGGCCCAATGTTCTTAAGCTGCTTCATGCTTACCTACCTCCTCTTCGCTTACTACTACCTAACCCACCAGCCAAACGAAGAGAAGAGAGCCAAGACCCTCAAGGTCAATGGCTTAGGCTTCATCATCGGTGGAGGACTCCTTCTTGTCCTCATCATCGTCAACCTCATCCTTGGCAATTATGAGTTCGGATATAACTCCCTCATCTTCCCTGTCGACATCATTCTCATAGATGTTGTGATGCTTGCCCTTGGCATTCTTATCACCGTCAAAAAATCATGGGTTTTGGAAAAAATACCTGTGATTTGTAAGGAATATTCAAAACCAAAGTGGGTTGTCATCGTTGGCAGAGTCCTTGGTTTCATCTATGTTTGGGTCGCTGAATATTTCTTAGCTGCCCTTCTTATGGCGCCAACCTACATCGACTTCGGAACCCCAACATTCGGACACACCATTCCGCTTTACATCTTGATGGTCTTCATGTCCCTCGTTCTCTTCTGGCGTGAGTTCTATCTTGCTTACAACAAAGAGAAAGAAATGGATAAGGGTGTCGTCAAAGGAATCACCATCGCTTCGCTTTGCTTCGCCACCGTCATCGGCATTGGCGTTCTTGTCACCGATCTTCTCATCGGACACACCTACTACATCTCCCATAACCTTCAGTGCATCTTGCCAATCGACTATATGATCAGCAAGAACATCGGACCTAGACTCCTCACTCTTTGTCCAATGATCGCCCTCTGGTTCAACTTCATTGGGAGCAAGACTTGCATGGCTAAAGCCAACAAGCAAAAAGAGACGGAACCGCTTTCATAAGCACTCTTTGTTTTCTTTAGAAAAAAAGGTGCTATAGTTTAGTTGACCTGACGAGCACATATTTCTTGTCGCTTTAAGAGGTTTATTTAATGCCGAGTTTTAATTCACCAGTGAACATCTTCGCCTTAGGCGGTTTAGGAGAAGTAGGAAAGAACACCTACTGCTTTGAGACTGAGCGCTCAATCATTTTGGTTGACGCAGGCGTCCGTTTCCCTGAGTCGAATCTTCCTGGCGTTGACTACGTCATCCCTGACTACACCTACTTAAGGAACAACAGAAACAAAATAAAAGCCCTTTTCATCACCCATGGTCATGAAGACCATATCGGTGGTATTCCTTTCCTCATCAGGAGCGTCTATATCCCTGTGATCTACGCCCCAAGGCTCGCTGCCGCCTTAATCAGACACAAGCTTGAGGATGCTCGTATCCGTGAGGAAGTCAAAATCGTCGAATACGATAGCGACACCGTCGTCCCAATCGGTGAAGACTTCACCGTCTCCTTCTTCCGTGTCACCCACTCGATCCCAGATAGCTATGGCATCTGCATCGACACCAAACAAGGAAGAATCATCGAGACCGGCGACTTCAAAGTCGACCTCACCCCTGTCGGACCACAATTTGAGATTGCTAAATTAGCCAAACTCGGACAAGAAGGCGTTGATCTTCTTATGGCCGACTCCACGAACGCTGAAATCGAAGGCTATACCCCTTCCGAGAAGAACGTCCGTTCTGGCGTCGAGGAAGTCTTTGATCAGGCTAACGCTCGTATCATCGTCTCAACCTTCTCTAGCAACATCAACCGTATCCAGCAGGTCGTCGAAGCCGCTGTGAGCCATGGCAGAAAGATCTGCATCCTTGGCAGGTCGATGGAAAACACCATGACCATCGCCCGCAAGTACGGCTACATCAAAGTGCCGGACTCCTCAATCATCTCTGATGACATGGTCCGCTCCTACAAATCAAACGAAATCTGCATCATTTGCACCGGTTCCCAAGGCGAATCCATGGCGGCTTTGTCAAGGATTTCACGTGGAGAACATAAGAATATCCGCATCATCCCAGGCGATACAATCGTCTTCTCTAGCAACGCTATTCCAGGCAATGGAGCCCTTGTTGATAGGCTCGTCAACGACCTCGTCAAGCAAGGCGCCGATGTTAAGCAAAACAGTCTCGCCTTCTCTCTCCATAGCTCTGGCCACCCATCCCGTCAGGAACTCCGTCTCATGCAGCGCTTAGTCAATCCTAAGTACTTCATGCCAGTACATGGCGAATACCGCATGCTCAAACTCCATGGCGACATCGCTATCGATATGGGCTTAGAGAAAGATCACGTCTTCGTTTGCGATAACGGCGATATGCTCACCCTCGAGAACCACAAGGTCACTAGAGGCGGACACGCCCAAGCCGAACCTGTCTATATTGACGGCAATGACATCGATGGACTTTCCACCAACGTCATGCGCGATAGAGCCACCCTTAAGAGTGATGGCATGATCGCTGTTTTGGTCTCCATCGATTCCAAAAAGAACCAATTATTATCTTCCCCAATCGTCTATGCCCGCGGCTTCTTTGAAGGAGGCAGCGACGCCCACATCATCAGACACGCCCAGATGGCGGCCGAAGAATCTCTTAGAAACGTCATGACCAAGAAGGTAACCTTCAACGAGATTAAGACTTCTCTTAAGAATTCGGTCTCCCACTACATCTACCGCAAGACTGAGCGTAGTCCAATGATCATCCCGCTCATCATGAGCTTAAACGACAACAACTAAGATGCTTATCCTTGCAAGCGCATCACCTCGTAGACGCGAGCTTTTAAGAAAACTCGTGCCTTCTTTTATTGCTGTCGTCCCTTATGTCGACGAAAGAGCGATGGACGGCGTTAGGAAACCAAAAGACCTTAGTACCGAAGAAGCACGTCTCAAAGCCTATGAAGTCTTCTCCATGAACCCAGATGATGAGGTTCTTGGATGTGACACCATCGTCATCTGCGATGGCGAAGTTTTAGGTAAACCTAAAGACAAAGAAGACGCGTTCAGGATGCTAAGGAAACAAAGCGGCAAATCCACGAAGGTCTTATCCTCCTACACCTACATCTCAAAGCAAAAAGAGATCACGAGGACAGTTACGTCCAAAGTCGTCTTCAATGAGCTTAGCGATGAAGACATAAATGCCTATATCGAAAAATTCCAGCCTTTTGACAAAGCTGGAAGTTACGGCATTCAGGATGATTTCCCTCTCATCAAGAAGATTGAAGGTTCCTATTACAACGTGATGGGTTTGCCTGTTGAGGATTTAGAAGAACACGTCTTTAAGCGTTGAAGATCTTCTCGTAAACCTCTTCGGCGTTATCTTTGACAACAAGAGTTAACTTATCGCTCTTCTCAATGAAGCCAGTCACACCGGCTTCTTTTATTTTCTCTTTGTTGATCTTGGAATAGTCCTTTAAATGGACGATGATCCTTGATCCTTCACGAGAGGAATCGATGTAATTGTCTTCTCCTCCAAGAGCCTCAAAATATTCGGATTTAGAAGCGATAGGAAGAGATTTCACACGCTTTTTGCTGAAGATTTTGATTAAAACGAAGATTAAAACGCCAAGGATGATGACGCCAAGGCCGATGAGGAGGCCGATAAGTAATGGATTAAGTGTGAACATAGGTGGATTATAGCACAACGCGAGCGTGCTAAAATATATCTCCAACAAACAAAATAACACTTTAAGCCATTAATAAAGCACAAAGAGGAAACCTTATGAAACAGAAAATCCTTTATGCACTTGTCATGTCGGCTGGACTGCTTCTTTCTTCATGCGGTGACCTTCAGGGCAGCTCTCAGGCGTCTTCGATGCAAGAAACAAGCGTTCCTGCCACCGACCGTTCATCAATCGAGACCCCAACCTCTGATAGCGTAGACGAAAGCATCGAAAGAAAGATCGTCCTTAGAGATAACGCGACAACCTTCACGGGTTCAGGCATCACCGTCCAGGACAATACAGTCATCATTTACAAGCCTGGCACCTACACGGTCTCAGGAACCCTTTCAAACGGTTCAATTTACATCACCGATGACTCCGACCAAGAAGTCGAACTCATTCTCAATGGCGTCTCAATCACCCAAAGCGGAAACAACACTCTCGCCCCGATTTATAGCGCCAGAAAAACAAAACTTAAGATTAAGAAATACAAAGGCACCACTTCCACAATCACCGATAACCGTGTCGCGATTGCTGATGATGCCGATGACAGTGCGGCCATCTTCTCAAACAAGAAATTAAGCATTGTCGGTGCAGGCACCCTTAACGTCATTGGCAACCTCAAGAACGGCATAGCTTCTGACACCAAGATCGAAGCGAAAAACGGAACCCTTTCTATCAAAGCCAAGAACAAAGGCATGAAAGCCGATAAATCCATTGTCCTCGGTCACGCCGAAGATGAGGGAACATTCTCAATCGAGGCCACCAATAACGATGGCATCAACGTCGAGAAGAAAGACGGCGACACTTTCGAAGAAGGCGACGTCAAAGGCGTTCAGTTCAACAAAGGAAACTACACCATTGTTTCTAAAGACAAAGGCGTCAAATCCGGCTATGACGTTGAGATCCTCGATGGCAGTTTGAACATCACTTCCACTGGTGACGATGGTATCAACGCCGAAAATGACATTTACGTCAAAGGCGGAACCACCACCATCAGCGCAGGAGACGATGGAATCCATGCCGACAATAAACTCGCAATCTCCGGCGGAAGCACAACCGTCACCAAATCATATGAAGGCTTAGAGGCCCTTGACCTTGAAATCTCTGGCGGAACCAATAGCGTTATCGCTAGCGACGATGGCCTTAATGCTGGCGGCGGAAACGATTCCTCTAGCCCAGAAACCCCATGGGGTCCTCGTGGCGGTGAATCATCCACTGCATCGTCCGCTGTCCTTACCATCTCTGGTGGCATGAACTACATCCAGTCCACAGGCGAT
>CAMKAQ010000013.1 GCA_946410525.1 uncultured Caryophanales bacterium
AAGGACAAATTTTATGTCAACAAAGTACAACTTCAAACGTGAAGAAATTGGTGCTGTTTCGCCCCAATACTATTCCAGACTCAGATCCACCATCGAGGCCGCTTTCTACCGCAACAACGTTCACACCGTTAAGAACATTGCTGAGGCCTATGAGCTCGCCAAGAATTCCGTCGGCACCACTGTTACCGACCTCCCTGTCGTCAAAGCCGAAGAACTCGGCCTTCCAAAAGACGCGAAGGTCTTACTCTTCAATGATGGTTTCATCACTGGCAGACAGGCCCGTTTAAGGAGACTCGTTGACGATACCAACCGCGACAAATACGCCGGCCAGGTCAGAGAAGTCATCTTCGGCGGCCACACCAAGAAATGGTACCATGGCATCGCCTATGTCGGACTCGCCCATGATTTCATGCTTAGAGCCCACCTTCTCGTCCCAGAGGGATATGAGAACACCCTCTACTCCTGGATGCTCAACTTCCAGAACGCCGACAACGAATATTTCACTAAGTTATATAAGGAAAGCAAACTCATCGAAGGAGAAGGCGATTTATTCATCTACTCCGACCCAGATTGCTACACCAAAGACTACCCAGACGGACTCGCCCTCTTCGACAAGGACAACAACTGCGCCGTTCTCCTTGGCATGCGCTACTTCGGCGAGCACAAGAAGGGAACCCTTACCCTTGGCTGGACCGTTGCCAATAGACACGGCTACACAAGCTGCCATGGCGGCCAGAAGAGATTCAACCTCGAAGGCGGCAAGCAGAAAGTCATCTCCGTCTTCGGTCTTTCCGGTTCTGGTAAGTCCACCATCACTTTAAGTGACCACGGCGGACGTTTCGACACCACCGTCCTCCACGATGACGCTTTCATCATCAACAACACCGATGGTTCTTCCATCTCCCTTGAGCCTTCATATTTCGACAAGACTGCTGACTACCCTCTCACCAGAGACCAGTCCAAGTACTTCCTTACCATCCAGAACGTCGGCGCTACCGTCGATAGCGATGGCAAGATCGTTCCTGTCACCGAAGATATCACCAATGGCAACGGCCGTACCGTTAAGTCCATCTTTGCCACTCCAAACCGTGAGTTTGAGTTCAAAGAGCCAACCAACGCCATCTTCTGGATCATGAAGGACCCAACCCTTCCTCCAGTCGTCAAAGTCAAAGACGCCGCTCTCGCTTCCGTCATGGGTGCCACCCTTGCCACCAAGCGTAGCTCCGCTGAATACATCCCAGGACAAGATCCAAACCAGCTTGTCATCGTTCCTTATGCCAACCCATTCAGACTCTATGAGCTTGGCAAGGATTACGCTTCCTTCAAATCCCTCTTCGAGAACAAGAAACTCGGCATCGATTGCTACATCATCAACACCGGTTCCTTCCTCGAAAAGAAGGTCAAACCAGCCGATACCCTTGGCTTAATCGAAGACATCGTTCTTGAGAAAGCCAAGTTCGTTCCATTTGGCCCATTCTCCTCTCTTGAGTACTACCCTCTTGAAGGATTCGAAGTCCCATTCGAAGATCCAGAGTACATCAAACAGCTTGCCCTCCGTATGGAAGACAGACTTGAATATGTCTCCACTCTCGATGACTTCAACAAGCTTCCACAAGACGCCATCGACGCTATCAAAGTCGTCGTCGAAGAAGCCAAAAAAGCTGCCAAATAAGGAGACAACATGGCTTTAAAAATCGTCGAAACATCACTTAGGGACGGTCACCAGTCGCTTTTCGCGACCAGGATGAACACCGAAGAGGTCCTCTCCGTCCTTAAGGAGTTGGACGATGCCGGATATCACGCCATCGAAGTTTGGGGCGGCGCCACCTTTGACGCCTGCATCCGCTTCCTTAACGAAGACCCTTGGGAGAGACTCCGCAAGGCGAAGGCTCTTTGCAAGAAGACCAAGCTTCAGATGCTTTTCAGAGGACAAAACATCCTCGGATACCGTCACTACGCCGATGACGTAGTTGAGAAATTCGTCCAGAAATCAATCGAAAACGGCATTGACATCATCCGTATCTTCGATGCTCTCAATGACATCAGGAACCTCGAATGCGCCGTCAAAGCCACCAAAAAATATGGCGGAGAGTGCCAAATCGCTTTAAGCTACACCACCTCCCCTGTCCACACCATCGCCTACTATGTCGACCTTGCTAAGCAGGTTGAGGCCCTCGGAGCCGATTCCCTTTGCATCAAAGACATGGCTGGCGTCCTTCTCCCAGGTGATGCCTATCAGCTCATCAAGGAACTCAAGAAGAACACCAAGCTCCCAATCGAGCTTCACACCCACTGCACCGGCGGCATTGCTGAGATGACCATCCAGAAAGCCATCGAAGCCGGCGTTGACATCGTCGACACCGCTTTGAGCCCACTTGCTGGCGGCACCTCACAACCTTGCACCGAATCCCTTAACTTCGCCCTCAAGGGAACCAAATACGATCCAAAGCTCAACCTCGACTGCCTTAACAAAGGAGCCGCTGCGTTAAGCAAGATCAGGGCGAAGTACCTTGAGAATGGCCTTCTCAATCCGAAAGTCCTTTCCTTCAATCCAAACATCCTCAAATACCAGGTTCCTGGCGGAATGCTTTCTAACCTCATCTCCCAGCTCAAGCAGCAAAACGCTTCCGACAAGCTCGAAGACGTCCTTAAGGAAGTCCCAAATGTCAGGAAAGACCTTGGCTACCCGCCTCTTGTCACCCCTCTTTCCCAGATGGTTGGCACCCAGGCTGTCATGAACGTCATCTCCGGCGAGCGCTACAAACTCGTTCCAAAAGAGATCAAAGACTATCTCCATGGCAAATACGGCAAGGCCCCTGCCCCAATCAACGAAGAGGTCCAGAAGAAGATCATCGGCGATGATGAGGTCATCACCTGCCGTCCAGCCGATCTCATCGCCCCTGAGTTCGAAGAATTGAAAGAGAAGTACAAAGACATCGCTAAATGCGATGAAGATGTCCTCTCAATCGCTCTCTTTGAGAAGAACGCCCTCGAATTCTTAGGCAAGAAGTACGGACCAAAAGAAGATGAGGTCGAGGAATTCAATGTCGTCTTAGGAGGTAACAACTAATGTTCACGCCTATCGTATATGACACCGTTGTCAATAAAGGCGACACCATCCCACTCGAAAAAGGAGCCCTTTACTCCATAGTCGCCATCGCGATGGTCTTCGCGATTCTCCTCATCATCATCGGAATCACCACCCTTGTCTTCAAGATCACCGGCTTATTCGACCTCAAGAAAGAGCTCGATGCCGCCAAGAAATCGGAGCAAGGCGAAGTTGCCCCTGCCGCTTCTAATGAAGAAGTCTCAATCAAAGACGATGACATGATGGCCGCAGTCCTTGTCGCCACCATCGATTACCGCCTCACCCACAAGAGCGACGTCCGCGTCGTTTCCGTGAAAGAAATCAAATAAGGAAGGTTTGTTATGAAAATCTACAAAGTCAAAGTCAACGGCAAACTCTACGAGGTCGAACTCGAAGAGGTCAAAGAAACCGCCGGTTCCATCGCTGCTCCAGCCCCAGCTGCCGCCCCTGCCCCAGCTGCCGCCCCAGTCGCTGGCGGAACCAAAGTCCCAGCTCCTATGGCTGGCAAAATCCTTGAAATCAAAGTCGCTACCGGCGCCAAAGTCGCCAAAGGCGATACCATTGCTATCCTTGAAGCCATGAAGCTTGAGAACGAGATCAAGTCCCCAGCTAGTGGCACCGTCAAAGCCATCTGCGTCTCCAAAGGCGCCATGGTCAATAATGGCGACGCCCTCATCGTCTTGGAGTAAGTATGTGGGACCTGATCCTCGAATTCCTCAATTCGACAGGCATCGTTAACTTCTTCAAAGGCGATGGCTGGATGAACCTCATCATGATTGGTGTGGGTGCATTCTTCCTTTTCCTCGCCATTAAGAAGAAATACGAACCTTATCTTCTCATCCCGATTGCCGTCGGCATGATCCTCGTCAACATCTTCCCAGCCATCTATATGACCTATGACGCTGCTGGAAACGTTGCGGAAAGAGGCCTTTTAGGCTATCTCCATTTAGGTGTTGAGTGCGAGCTTTACCCATGCCTTATCTTCATCGGCATCGGTGCGACCACTGATTTCGGTCCGCTTATTGCAAATAAGAAGACCATGATTCTCGGTGCTGCCGCCCAGATTGGTATTTTCGCTGCCTTCCTTGGCGCAATTGCCCTTGCTGGCATTTGGCCAGACGTCTTCAACTTCACTGTTGGCGACGCCGCTGGTATTGGCATCATCGGCGGAGCGGATGGCCCAACCGCCATTCTCGTCAGCAACAAGCTGGCTAGACCGGAATTAACCGCTGGCATCGCCCTTGCGGCTTATAGCTACATGGCCCTTGTTCCAGTCATTTTCCCTCCAATCATCAAACTCTGCACCACCAAGAAAGAGAGAAGCATCAAGATGGAGACGCTTAAAGAAGTGTCCAAGAGCGAGAAGATCCTCTTCCCGATCATCGTCACCCTCGTCTGCTGCATCCTCGTCCCAAGCTGCACTCCGCTTATTGGCTGCTTGATGTTTGGTAACCTCATCAAAGAAAGCGGTGTCGTTCCTAACCTCGTTCACACGGCTTCGAATGCGCTTCTTTATATCTGCACCATCCTTCTTGGACTCTCCGTTGGCGCCACCGCTATCGGAACCACCTTCCTCCAGCCAAAGACCATCATGATCTTCGTTCTTGGCATCTTAGCCTTCATCATCGCCGCTATCTGCGGTCTCATGGGTGGAAAGCTTATGTGCCTCGTCACCAAAGGCAAGGTCAACCCAATGATCGGTGCTGCTGGTGTCTCCGCCGTTCCTATGGCCGCTCGTGTCGTCCATAAGATCGGACAAGAGGAAGACCCAGACAACTACCTTCTCATGCACGCTATGGGACCTAATGTCGCAGGCGTCATCGGTAGCGCTATCGCGGCGGGCATCTTGCTCTCCATGATCGGCTAATTGTTTTAGAGGCAATTCAACATGAAAAACAAAACCGTAAGGGCAATGACCCTTGATGCGCTTTTTCTAGCGCTTCTCATTGTGTCTTCCTTCATCTCGATCGATGTCGGATATTGCAAATTCACTTTGCAGCTCCTTACGGTTTTTCTTATTGCCAATTTCCTCTCTTTGGTCGATGGCTTTATCGTCATCGGCCTCTACATATTGATGGGACTTATTGGCATACCTGTGTTCGCAGGGTTTGGAGGAGGGATCGCCTATGCGGCATCCCCTACATTCGGATTCGTCTATGGCTTCTTCTTCGTAATCCTCCTAAATCACCTCTTTAGCGACGTTTTGCTTAAGAGGATAGGGAATGAGCTATGGAAAAGCTTAATCGGCTCTGTAGCGTCCCTTATCGCGTTATACGCGGTTGGTTTCGTCCATGGCTATCTCATCCTTACCCTCGTTAAGGGAAAGAGCGACTTCACCCTTGGAGCGGCGTTCACCTTGTTCCTCGCGCCTTACATACCGTTTGATATCGCGAAATTAGGAATCGCCTCATTCATCGCTTCAAGATACGTGAACGTCCTTCTCCCAAGCAGAAGAGTCCACTTCAATGAGGTTGATTCAACGAACACCTATCTCAAAGAGAACTACCGCATCTACAAGAACCTCTCCTTCGTGGACGCTTCATACCAAAAGAAAGGCAAAGGAAGACTAGGAAGAACTTGGGAAGCGGACAAAGATGAGTCTTTGATGTTCTCGGTCCTCGTAAAAGACAAAAAACTCTTACAAAACGCGCCTAAATTGTCTTTGGTGGCCGGAAGCGCGGTTTTCAAATATCTTCAGCAAATCGGCCTCAAAAACGTTTCCATCAAGTGGCCTAACGATATCTATGCGAACGAGAAGAAGATCTGTGGCATCCTTCTTGAATCCGTGAGCCATAAGAAGGTTGATGCTGCTATCATCGGCATCGGCCTTAACGTCAATCAGGAGACGTTCCCAGAAGGATTCTTCAGGACCCCTACTTCCATCAGATTAGAGACTGGTTCCCCTATGGATTTGAGAGGTATCAAAAAAGACCTCTACAAGAAAATCAAAGAAGAACTACTACTTCTCAAAGAAGAGAAGTCCGATTACCTAGAGGTCATCAATGAGAACAGTTATCTCAAAGGAAAAGATTGCTATTGCACCTATAATGGCGAGAAGAAAGAAATCAAAGTCCTGAGGATCGATGAAGACGGTTCCTTGATCGGCATCATCGACGGGGACGAGAAAAAGATCATCTCAGACGAGATAACCTTCGAATAAGAGAAAAGGCATCGGGAGACCGATGCCTTCTTTTTTATCTCTTTTGGATCTTGCCTTTGGAGGCGCCTTTTGAAGCGTGGGTCAAGATAGTACGACCGGTGTTGGCGGCCATCTTCTTGGTGTACTCCTGGGCTTCGGCTTTGGTGTCGAATGTCTTGATGACTTTATCTGAGCCAGTCAAGAAGACCTGCCACTTATTGTCGCTTGCTCTCTTGGAAAGATGGTAGGAAGCGCCTGCGGTCGGTCCTTTCTTCTCTTCTTTCTTTGGGGCTGGTTTTTTAGCAGGAGCTGGTTTGGCAGCTTTTGCTGGTTTCGCAGCTGGTTTGGCAGCTGGTTTCGCTGGTTTTTTAGCCGCAGCTGGCTTTGCTTTTGGTGCTGGTTTAGCCATATGTAGACTCCTTTTGTTATTTACATTCTAGTTTCATTTTTTTGAGAAAAAAAGAAAAAAGCCTTAACGAGTAAGGCTATTCTTGAAGATTGGTGGGTAGTAAGGGGCTCGAACCCCTGACCTTCTGTACGTCAAACAGATGCTCTCCCAGCTGAGCTAACTACCCATTAACTCATGTCCTCTATAGAGGCGCTTCGTTATTATAGTCAAGTGACTCGTCTACCACAAGAGAGAATTTCACAAATAATCAATTAGCGCCTATGACGTTTATTGCTTTCCTTGAGCTTTGGAAGAAGAGCTACGAATTCTTTGTAATCCTTCATCTTCCAGGTCCAGTTATCCCCGTTGATGATCGATGGGGAGTTGAGTCTCGTCTCTGAGCCTAAGCCAAGGACGTCCTGCATTGAGATGATCGCATACTTAGCTGGCAAGGAGAGAAGGTATTCGATGACCTTTTCCCTAAGGCTCTCCCCTTCATATCCTTTGAGGGCAAGGAGCCATTTTGATTTCTGCTCTTCGCTCATCTTTTGGATGAAACCTTCGAATGGGTCGTTATCGTGGGTGCCGATATAGGCAACCATGTTCTCTTTCTTAACGTCGAAATTGATGTCTTCGAAAGTGAATTCGAGGACGTTCATACCAGGGAAATCGTAAGCGTCCCTAAGGGCATAGACTTCAGGTCTAAGCTCACCAAGGTCCTCAGCGATGATTTCGGTCTTCGTGAGTTTCTTCTTAAGGATATCGAAGAACTTATATCCAGGAGCCTCAATCCATTCGCCTTCTTGGGCGGTTGGGCATGAGGAAGGAATCTTCCAGAAAGTGTCAAAGGCCCTAAAGTGATCGAGCCTCACGATGTCGTATAACGAAGCGTTTCCCTTCAAACGGTTGAGAATGAAGGAGAAGCCATTCTTCTCAAAGAGATCCCAGTTATAGATAGGATTGCCCCATCTTTGGCCATCCGCGCTGAAATAGTCCGGAGGTACGCCGGCGATGAAGGTCGGTTCTTTGGTGTGCTCATCAAGCAAGAAGGAGTCTTGGTTGGCCCAGACGTCGCATGAGTCGAAGCCGACATAGAAAGGAACGTCTCCGATGATGCGGATGCCGTTTCTATTCGCGAACTTCTTTAGGGTCATCCACTGCTCATAGAGCTTCATCTGAACCCAGACTTCGTATTCTCTCTCAGGAGTAAGTTCTCCGTTGTCGTTATTGATGCTCTCTTGGTCTTCGATAGGCCAGGTATGCCAGGCTGCCATAGCGTTCTTGCGTTTAAGCATCATGAAGAGGGACCAGGACTTGACCCATTCATTCTTTTTCATGAAAGAAAGGGTCTTCTTATGGTCTTTCTCTTTGGAATCCATGAAGGATTTGTATAGGATTTCGTGTTTTTTGTGGGCAATTTCCTCGTATTCGATCTTTGAGGAAGGCTCAATCTTTTCCGCGGTTAAACCTTCGATATCGAAATAGAGTTCATCAAGGGCGTAGCTTGAAAAAGGCTGATATGGCGAATGGCCATAGCCTAAAGGATTGAGAGGGAGGATCTGCCAGAGCTTGAATCCGCCTTGCTTAAGGAGTTTGACGAATTCGAAAGCACTCGAGCCGAAATCCTCGATGCCAAAATCGGAAGGAAGGGCGCTCACGGGAAGAAGGATGCCTGAGGAGCGCATAAGGTTCTTATTTTCCCTCTTTTTCTTCGATCTCGGAAAGGATCTGTCCGCAGTAGACGCCCATGACGGAAGCCATCATGAGGCCGCGGGTCCAGCCAGAGGAATCGCCAAGGCAGTACAAGTGTTTGACGTTCGTGGCAAGCCTATCGTCCATTTTGACCTTGTTGCTATAGAACTTGATCTCTGGGGCGTAGAGCAAAGTCTCGCGTCCAGCAAAGCCTGGGACAACGTGGTCGACCGCCTTCATGAAGTTGATGATGTCGGTCATGGTTCTGTATGGGAGGGCGGCTGTGATATCACCTGCCACCGCGTCTTTTAAGGTTGGGGTGAGGTTGGAGCGGGAAAGCTCTTTTGGCCAAGTGCGTTTTCCATCAAGGATGTCGCCAAAACGCTGGACGAGGATGTGTCCGGTCGCAAGCATGTTGGTGAGCTCGCCGAATCTTTCAGCGTATTGGATTGGCTGATCGAATGGTTCCATGAAGTTATGGGAAGCAAGGATGGAGACGTTGGTGTTCTCGCTCTTCTTCTCTTTGAATGAGTGGCCGTTGACGACGGCGAGGCCATCATCGTAGTTCTCTTGGGCAACGAATCCGCCAGGGTTCTGACAGAAAGTGCGGACCTTGTCTTTGAATGGTCCTGGGTAGCCGACTAATTTGGCTTCGTAGAGGGTCTTGTTGAGGGTTTCCATGACTTCGTTACGGACCTCAACGCGGACACCGACATCAACTGGGCCTGGTTTGTGGGCGATATCGTATTTGGCACAGATCTTCTCAAGCCAATCGGCGCCTCTTCTGCCAGCGGCGATGACGACGTCTTTGCATTCAACGATTCTTTCTTCGCTGGTGTGGTATTTGCGGAGCTTAACGCCTTTGGCCTCCCCTCCTTTGAGGATGAGGTCATAGCATTCGCTGTCGAAGATGATTTCGACGCCATGCTCCTGAAGGTATTTCTCAAGGGCGAGATAAAGATCATGGGCCTTTTCGGTTCCAAGGTGACGGATTGGGCAATCGATGAGCTGAAGGCCCGCTTCGATGGCATGTCTTCTGATTGTCTTGACCTCTGGGTTGTCGTTGTCGCTTCCTTCAATGTGCTTGTCAGCGCCAAACTCAAGGTAAATCTTGTCGGTATATTCGATGAGGCTTTGAACCCTATCGGCACCGATGAGGTCAGGAAGCTCTCCGCCTACGGCGTGGCTAAGCGAAAGTTTGCCATCTGAGAAGGCACCTGCTCCGCTGAAACCAGTCGTGATGGCGCATGGGTCGCATTTGATGCAGTGTCCAATCTTGTCTTTAGGACAGTGTCTGCACTCGACGGCATGGCCTTTTTCGACCATGAGGATCTTCTTCTTGGTTCCTCTTTTGATAAGCTCTAAAGCAGTAAAGATACCAGCAGGGCCGGCTCCAATGATAACTAAATCGTACATAAATTTATCCCTCGTGTACTCTACTCTCATTTATGGAAAAGTCGAGCAATATTTTTATTAAAATATCTTAGGCAAAAGAAAACGCCCATAACAGGGCGCTTTTTTGATTGTTAACGAGCTGTCTCGGTCTTCCTCTTTTGCTCGTACATCTCTCTGTCAGCGAGATCGAGGAAGTCTTTGACGGTCATCTCTTCGACGTATTTGGCAATGCCAACTGAGAATTTAAGCTCGAAGGTGAATTCCGTTTTCTTAAGACGATCGCAGATCTTCTTGATGAAGGCGTCGATGTCTTTCATGCTCTGACGGCAGAAGATGACCGAGAATTCGTCGCCACCCATACGGAAGGCATTCGCGTTGACGATCTCGGCTTCTTCGTGAAGGGCTTTACCGAAGAAGATAAGCGCTTCATCGCCAACGCTATGGCCGTAGTTGTCGTTGATGCTCTTGAAATTGTCGATGTCGCAATACATCAAATAGACGGCTTTGTATTTGCCGGCGTTATTGACCTTATCTTTGATTTCATCATCAAAGGCGGAGCGGTTCTTGATGCCGGTAAGCCCATCTTGGGTGATTTTGTATTTGAGCAAGAAGAGGACGGCGGTGAGAACCATGAGAGCATATGGGAACCATCTGTATTCCATGCCTTGGAGGGTGATGAATCCAATGGCCATGAAGATGAATGGGATCAGGGAGCAAAGGCCAAAAGCGATGCAAAGGAGTTTCTTGCTGCCAACTGTTTTTCTTGAAGCAACGAAACCAAAGATGCCGTTGCCAAGGAAATAGAGGGCTAAGACAGCAGTAGCCGCGATTCCAGAAAGGCCATACTCAACCGAGAAAACGCGGAGAGCAAATCCATTTTGAATTATTTCGACTAAATAGAACGGTATAACGGCGAAAGCAGGGATCATCAAGAGCAAACGCTTCCAGCGTTCCTTGAAGATTTCAGTCTTGGCAAACCAATCAAAAGCAACAATGACGGACCAGCCAGTAAGGCCGCCAGAGAGATAATAAACGGCCATTAAAATAGACGCAGGCACATTTAGGTTAGCGCTAACGAGGGCAGTTCCGGTTATCTCAATAACGATTGAGAGACAGACAAAGAAAGGAATCGCAATGGCTCTGATGTTCTTCCTGAACGAATAAACGTTTATGAACATGAGGGAGCTCAACACGATGACGACGAGTGAGAACACGCTCACGGAATAGTATGCTTGGTAATCCATAAAAACTTGAGTGATGAAACTCATAAAGTTTAATAATTTGTGCATTTTTTTACAATATTGTTTTACAAAAACCTTTTTTAGATTTGCTAGAAAATTCCAAAATCATCTACAAAGAACCCACAAACCGCTAATTTTGTAAACATTCGTTTTTGTTGAAATTTTCTTTAGTATTTCAAGACTTTAAAACCATTTTGCGTGGTCCTATTGACTTTTTGTTTCTAAAATACTGAAAATATTTCGTACCCCGCTAAACATATTGAAAGGAGCACTTTTTATGCTTTTTGGCGACAACAGCGATCTTGCCAAACAACAGGTTTCGCAGATCATTCCTCGCGATTTGTCCAATTTTAATTGGACCTTCATCGCCCTTCTTGCCGTGGTCTTCTACATCTACTGGACCGAGGTCAGGAACAAGAACTGGAAGGCCATCATCGCCGGTTTCTCCCTCTATGGAGTCCACTGGCTCTATGAGATCGCTAATGCGGTCATCGCAAAAATCTTCGGATACCCTCTTTGGGCCGTCTCGAATGCCAGCACCTCATTCGTCCTTCTTATCGGCGTAAGCTGGGAACTCTCCATGATGTTCTCAATCGCCGGCATCATCGCCTACAAGATGCTGCCAGAGGATCATTCGGTCCGTTACTTCTCAAGAGGCAAATTCAAAGGCGTCCCATGCAAGTTCATGACCATGTTATCGATGTCTCTCCTCTATGCCGTCTTTGAGACCTTCCTTGCTGCCACCCCTGCCTTTATTTGGGTCTATCCATGGTGGGGTGCAATCCCGGTCTTCATCACCACTTACGTTCCGTTCTTCATCGCTGCTGTCTATGTCCCAGACAAGAGCCCGAAGTTCCAGAAAATCTTCCTCGCAAGCATTTGGGGAGCAGTCGCCCTTTGCCTTGCCATCCTCATCCCTTGCGGAGTCATCTAACCACAAGAAAACAAAGGCCAGCCCACCGCTGGTCTTTTTTGTATCTCATTTGCCCTTTGGCGGACAATGTGTGATTATTAAATCAAACAACGGAGAAACCAATATGAAAAAAGGATTTATTTTCGTCGCAAGCGCTTTGCTCGCTTTAGGTTTGGCAAGTTGCA
>CAMKAQ010000014.1 GCA_946410525.1 uncultured Caryophanales bacterium
TCGATCCGAAATCGTATTCCTCTTTGTCGTAATAATAAGCGTGCTCAACAAAAGGGTGCTTCCTGACGTTTGGGAAACGCTTGACGAATTCCTCATCGGTAATCTTGTCAGTGTTAATCAAAAGACAGTGGGTGGTTTTACCCTCTTGGATAACCTTTAGGAGTCCCTGAATTTCTTCTTCAGGAAGGTATGGTGCTAGTGAATTCTGAAAATCCATCTTTTCTATTATAATAGAATCGCTCGAAAAAAATAAATAGGGTACGAAACAATTTTGAGAATTGTTAAGAACCAATCGGTCAATTTCAATCAATATGCATATATATCCTTATTAATAAGGGAAAAGAGTCAAAAAACTTCGTCAATCTTCAATTCATTTTCGTTCAGCGTGGAGTGCAAAATCGAACGAAATTAATCTCTTACCTTTCTCGTCAGAGTTGAAGAAAAAGGGTTTTAGGGGTATTCTCCTAGCGGTGGGGAGAATGTCATAGACGTTCTCCATCCCTAGTTTAAACAGAAAATGAGAGTTCTTGTCCAAGAGGTGCTTAGGGCATCTGTCACAATCGAAGAGAAGGAAGTCGCCAAAATCGCCCGTGGCTTCTTGCTTTTTGTTGCCTTTACCGAGGGTGATGACAGGTCCGTTGCTGAGCGTATGGCCGAAAAAGTCACCAAGCTCCGCATCTTCCCAGACGAGAATGGCAAAACCAATAAATCGATCTTCGATATCGGAGGGAATATCCTTTCGGTCAGTCAGTTCACCCTTTATGCCTCGGCAAAAGAAGGAAACCGCCCATCATTCGTGAAAGTCATGGCTCCTGACCAGGCTAAAACCCTTTTCGCATATTGGAATGGCCTTCTAAGAGAAAAGTTCCCAGAGTTAGGAGAAGGCGTTTTCGGAGCGTATATGAAAGTTGAGCTCGTTAACGATGGTCCATTCACTCTCTGGCTTGATAGCGATGAGATCTTTGGAGGCAAACAATGAAAAAGAAAGTCCTCTTAGGTCTTAGTGGTGGGGTCGATAGCGCAATCGCGGCCCATAAGCTTCTTGAGCAAGGTTACGATGTGACCGGTGCTTTCATGCGCAACTGGGATGCTTTCACCAACGGTGACATCCTTGGAAACCCAACCATCAAAAACGATCAGTGCCCACAAGAAAAAGACTATGACGACGCGGTGGCGGTCGCTAAGAAACTTGGCATTCCGCTTATCCGTATTGACTACGTCAAAGAGTACTGGGACGACGTTTTCTCGTACTTCCTCGACGAATATAAGAAAGGCCGCACCCCGAATCCGGATATCCTTTGCAATTCGATGATCAAATTCGGCCCATTCCTTAAATACGCCGTCCAGAATGGATACGACTATATCTCCATGGGCCATTATGCCAAAAAGGTCATGAAAGACGGCCTCTATTACCTTTCAAAGCCAACCGACCTCAAGAAAGACCAAACCTATTTCCTTTGTGATTTGGATGAAAGCCAGATTGAGAAATGTCTTTGGCCAATGGAAGACATAACCAAGGTCGAAGCGAGAGAAATCGCCGACAAATTGGGTCTCGATGAGGTTGCTGGCAAACACGGTTCGACCGGTGTCTGCTTCATCGGTGAAAGACATTTCAGAGAATTCTTGCAGAATTATTTCCCTGCCCATAACGGCAAAATCGTCGATATTGAGAATGGCAAAGTCCTCGGTGAGCATATCGGCGTCCTTTATTACACGATCGGCCAAAGAAAAGGCTTAGGCATCGGAGGAGTGAAAGGGGAACCTGACACCGCTTGGTTCGTTGCCAAGAAAGATGTGCAGAATAATATTCTTTATGTTGGACGCGGAGAGGAAGACGAACACCTCAATAGCGATTCCTGCACCCTTAGCCGTCTCAACTGGGTCGGACCAAGGCCAGATAGACCTCTAAAGTGCTTTGCAAAATTCAGATACCGCCAGGTCGATAATCCGATAACCATCGAACTTTCTGGTGATGAAGCCACTTTGACGTTCGACCATATCGTCAAAGCGGTCACCCCAGGTCAGTGGGCGGCGATATACGCCGAAGACGGTCGACTTCTCGGTGGAGGAATCATCGAAAAGACCTATTACAAAGGAAAGAGACAGGACATTTAATTGTCCTTTTTCTTTTGAAAAGTATTTAAGCCTCAAATTCACGTTGCTAGAATAAATACAGTCGTTGAACTTTTTGTCCAACATTCTCTAAAGAGGATTATCAGATGAAATCAAAAAATAGCCTTTACCCACGTCTTTTGGTTTTGAGCTTTGGTCTTTTGACCTTGTCTTTGGCGTCTTGCCAAAATCAACCAGTGGTGGAGTCGTCTTCTAGCGAAGCCTCGTCTTCCTTCAAGATCGTCCGCCCTGAATTCACGCCAGACTACGAGACTTACGAAGTAACCGCCATGCCATCGGGCATCAATATGAGCTATTACTCCGATATCTATTCCCGTGGATTCTCTTATCTTACGAGTGCGGATGTCGAGGATACCGAACTCTATTTGGTCAAGAGCGACAAAGGAAAAGACGCTGATTTCACTGGAGCTATCCCGATTAGTGGCTCTAGCATTGAGGTCACTTATTCCCAAGGTGGCGCTTTCTCTAGCAAAGATGATGAGATTCCTGCCTATACCGCTAGCGGCAAAACCTCGAGTTCCATCGATAACACTACCTGCAGAACCCATAAGGTTCATGTTGAGAATCTTGAGAAAGGCCAGGCTTATAGCTATAAGATTGGCGCTTCTGATTCATACGCCTATGGCGCCTTCATCGTTGAGGGTGAACAGATTAAGAGCGTCACCGCCGTTCATATGAGCGACGCCCAGACGAAAGATCCTAGCAAGCATAACGTCTGGAGAAATACCTTCACCAAAGCCGTCGATAAAGCTGGCGATGCGCTTGATACCGTTCTCTATAACGGCGACCAATTCGACCAGAATATGGAGAAGCTCAACTCAAGCGATTCTAAGAGCCCATCGCGTATTCTTCGTTACGCGAAAGCCTATGACGTCATCTCTGATTACAAGGCCTCCCTCCCATATATGGCGTCTGCCGGTAACCATGAGAGAACCGCTCCATATTGCCAATATCTCATGAGCGACATCAACTATGCCGGTTATGGCTGGTCTGGCGCTTATTATTCATACGATTATGGCTTTGCTCACTTCACGGTCATCAATTCCAATGACCTTGATACCGAAGAGCTCAATTGGGTCACTTCCGATCTTGAAAGTGCGTCTAATGCCAAATGGAAAGTCGTCATGCTTCACATCTCTCCATATTCCACGGGCGATAACAGCAACTCCAGCGACAACCAGAAGATGGTCGAGAAACTTACCCCAATCTTCTCCGAAAAGCACGTTGACTTAGTCTTGCAGGCTCACGACCATACCTACAACAAGACCAAACCTTATAAGTGGGATGCTGCCGGTTACACAACTACCTGGAACAACGAAGACGTCGTCAATTTCAACGTTGAAGCGGTGGAGAAAGACGGCAAGTCCTACGACAAGAATCCTAACGGTACTTACTATGTAACGACTGGTGCGGCCGGACATAGATACGGCGCTTCCGAGGCCGATGGCGTCTGGTCCGAAGTAACCAAAGACGAAAACGGCGAGCTCAAAGGCCTCAACCCATCAAAGACCTTCCTTAGCAACAAGTACAAGATCGAGGTCGGCACCATCAAATACGCGAACCAGTACGAGTCCTATACCGTAAGCGGTTATACCTCCGCTCAGGATTACCATGTCGGCGATCCAGCGACTGGCAACGTGAACGCTCAGATGTTCGGCGTCCTTAACCTCGATGATAAGACCCTTTCCTATGACGTTTACACAGTAAACAGCGAAACCGTCAAACTCTTCGACAGCCTCGACATCATGAAGGACTAGCCTCCCAAAACACCTAAGAAATCAAATAGTTGTGACGAAACATTTCACAACTATTTTTTCTTTATAGAAAAATCTAGAGCCCGTTTGTATAATTCTCCTGTAGGATAAGCAAAGTTTCCTTTTAGAGAGGGCCTCGGAGTGGAAAAGCCTAGGAAACACGCCACTTATCTGAAAATGTGAGCAATGTCACCGTGCTTCGCGTTAAGAAGAAATCGAGTGCACCCCGTGTGAAGAAGGATGGTACCGCGCGACACCGCGTTCCTTCGCAGGGTGTTTTATTTTGTTTAGGGGGTCATTTATGAAACCACTTACCGGAATGGAAATCCGCAACCGCTGGATTAAATTCTTTGAATCAAAAGGACATAAGAACGTGCCAAGCGTCTCGCTTGTCCCTCATGGCGATAAATCGCTTCTTTGGGTCAACGCAGGCGTCACCGGCTTAAAGAAATATTTCGATGGCAGCGAAATTCCTGCCAATAGACGTATGACCAACGTCCAAAAGTGCATCCGCACCAACGACATTGAAAACGTCGGCCACACAGCCCGTCACCACACCTTCTTTGAGATGCTTGGAAACTTCTCGATCGGCGACTATTTCCGTGATGAGGTTATCCCGTGGGCCTTCGAACTTCTCACCAATGAAGAAGTGGGCTTCGGATTCCCAAAAGAGAAACTCTACATCACCTATAACCCAATGGATAAAGCCTCCCTTGAACTTTGGATCAAGGTTGGCATGATCCCAGACCACATGATTCCTCTCGAAGGAAATTTCTGGCAGATCGGCGAAGGCCCATGTGGACCAGACACCGAGATGTTCTTCGACCGTGGCGAGAAATATGACCCAGAGCACCGCGGCGTCGAAATGCTTAAGAACGACGAGGAGAATGACCGTTACATCGAAATCTGGAACATCGTCTTCAGTCAGTTCAACGCTGTCAACGGCGTCAAGAGAGAAGACTACAAAGAACTCCCATCCAAAAACATCGATACTGGCGCAGGTTTAGAGAGATTTGCCTGTATCTGCCAAGAGACCCCAACCAACTTTGAGACCGACCTTTTCATGCCGATCATCGAAGCGGTCATGAAGCTATCTGGCAAAGAGTACGCTGAGCCAAACCTCATGAGCTTCCGCGTCATCGCCGACCACATCAGATGCCTTACCTTCGCTCTTAGCGATGGTGCCATCTTCTCTAACGAAGGACGCGGCTACGTCTTAAGAAGAATCGCCCGCCGCGCCATGAGATATGGCCAGAAACTTGGCATCAATGGCCCATTCCTTTGGAATCTTGTCGATATCGTCGTCAGCAAATACGCCGAATGGTATCCAAACCTCACCGAGAAGAAAGAACTCGTCAAGAAGATGATCCTTGGCGAAGAGAATAAATTCAGCCAGACCCTCATGGTTGGCGAAAAGAAACTTAAGAAGATCGTCGAAGAGAAAGGCATGATTTCTAGCGAAGACGCCTTCCTTCTTTATGACACCTATGGTTTCCCAAAAGACCTCACCTCTGAGATGGGTCTTGAGCTTGGCGCAAAAGTCGACCTCGATAACTTCGATTCCTTGATGGAAGAGCAGAGGAGACGCGCCAAAGAAGCCCGTGGGCAGATCGACTCCTTCAAGAAACAATCCAAAGACCTCATGGCCTTCAAAGAAAAAAGCGAATTCCGCTACGACTTAGAGGAATCCGACACCAAGACCCTTGGTTTATTTAAAGACGGTGTTCGCGTTTCTTCCCTTGATGAAGAAGGCGAAGTCATTTTCGAAGAAACCCCATTCTACGCTGAGATGGGCGGCCAGGTGAGCGACAAAGGCTTCGTCTATGGCGAAGGCTTCGAAGGCGAAATCGTCAGCGTCAGCAAAGCTCCTAATGGACAACATCTCCATGAGATCGTCATGAAATACGGCACCATCAAAGAAGGCGACAAGGTGAGCATCGTCCTCGACAAGAGGAGACGTCACCTTATCGAACGCAACCACAGTGCGACCCACCTTCTCCATAGTGCTTTAGGCAATATCTTAGGCGAACACGTCGACCAGCGCGGCAGCTTCGTTAACGAAGAATACCTCCGTTTCGACTACAGCGCCCCAAAGAAGATGAGCGAAGAAGATTTACTCGCTCTCGAAAAAGAAGTTAATGCCAAAATCGAAGAGGGCATCGAAGAAGTCACTGAAGTCCTTCCAATCGAAGAAGCCAAGAAGAAAGGCGCTGAGATGGAATTCGCCGAGAAATATGGCGACACCGTCCGCGTCGTTGAATTTGGCGAATACTCCAAAGAATTCTGCGGTGGCACCCACGTTAAGAACACCAGCGAAATCGGCCTCTTCTTAGTGAAGTCCGATGAAGCTATCTCTAGCGGTGTCCGCCGTATCGAAGCTATCACGAGCGTCGGCGCTTACGACTACCTCAATAACCGTCTCATGCTCTTAGATGAGAATGAGAAGAGGCTTGGTGCCAATGACGCCGACCTCAGCCGTCATATCAAAGGACTCCTTAGCGATAAGGAAGCACTTCGCAAAGAAAACGACCAGCTCAAAGCTAAGATCGCTGCTCTTGAAGCCAAAGAGATGGAGAAAAACGTTGACAGCGTCAACGGAGTTGCCTTCATCAAAGAAATCAAAGAAGGCGCTTCTAGAGACGACCTTCTCACCCTTGCCGACACTCTCAAAGCCAACAGAAAAGACTATGTCTTAGTCCTTCTTGGTGGCAAAGAAGGTGCCAGACCTCTCGTCGCCATGGTTGGTGGCGAAGCCTTAAAGAAAACCAAAGCCGGAGACATCGTCAAAGAAATGGCGAAACGTCTTGGAGGCGGCGGTGGCGGACGTCCAGAAATGGCGACCGGCCAAGTCAAATCCTCTAACGGTTTCGTTGAGGCCGTCGAAAGCTTAAAGGAGAACTTCTAATGAAGAAGGTCCTTGGACTCGATCTCGGTAGCCGCACTTGTGGCATTGCCATCAGCGATGTTTTAGGCATCGCCCATGGCCGTGAGAACTATCGTTTCACTGAAGGTGCCTACCGTCAGGTCCTTGCCTACATTCTTGAGTACCTCAAGAAAGAGAATGTCGGAGTCGTCGCTCTTGGCTATCCTCTCAACATGGATGGAAGCAAAGGCGAAAGCGCACTCCGTAGCGAGCGTTTCAAAGAAGAGCTTCTCGAAAGCGACCCAACCCTCAAGGTCTATCTCGTAGACGAAAGGCTTACGACCGTGATGGCCAACCGCTCAATGCTCGAAGCCGATATTTCCCGTGGCAAACGCCACAAGGTCATCGATCAGCAAAGCGCGGTCATCATCCTTGAATCATTCCTTAATTCGCCGGAAGCGAAAACCCTATGAAAGGAGCATCCAAATGCTAGAAATCACTGACAACACCGTCATTATCACGAGAGATGATGGCACCGAAGACACCTGGAAGATCTATTTCTATTACCACAACCCAGAGAGGAACAAAGACTTCTTTTTCCTCTTCAAGGAAGAAGATCCAGATAGCCTCATCGTCATGGCCAGCGAGGATCATGAGACCCTTATGGACGTCTCTGAGGAAGAGATGAAGGAAGCACAGGAGATGCTTAACACCTACGAAGAAGATCCTGATATCCAGGAGATTAAATAAAGAAACTTGTTTCTTAGCCCCATAATCCATATAATCTAGGGGCGAAATCGGAGAACGAAAATGGCAGAAGAAAAAATTGAAATGACCCAAGCGGGTCTTGATGAAGTTGAAAAAAAGTACCGCTACCTTCTTGACGTCGAACGTAAAGAAGTCCTTGAGGCTCTCGTTGCCGCCCGTGAACAAGGCGACCTTTCTGAGAACGCCGACTATACCGCCGCTAAGCATAAATTAGGCGAGATTGATGGCCAAATCGAGCAGTTACAGCACATCAAAGATGTCGCTGTCATCATCTCTACCAACAACAAGAGCGGAAAGAAGATCAACATCGGACACACCGTTGATTACCGTGAGGTCAAAACCGGCGAAGAATGCAAAGTCAAAGTCGTCGGCACCGTTGAGGTTGACCCACTTGCCAGCAAGACTCAGATTCCATATATCAGCGGCAGATCCGCTCTCGGAGCTGCTCTCATTGGTCACGAAGTCGGTGACATCGTCAGAGTCGAGTGCAACTCACCATACGATATCGAGATCCTCTCGGTTTCCTACCAATCTTCTGATAAATAAAAAATAAGGGGCGGTCAAACGCTCCTTTTTTTTTAACAAATTTCTGAAAAAAACAACGAAAGCCTTCTATCTAATAAGTGAGGAGGCTTTTTATGTTCAAAACAATTCTCATAGTTTTGGCCGTGACCATCATTTCACTCATTATCATGGCCGTCGTCGACAAAATCACAACCGAGATCACCGAGGAAGGGGGTGAGGTCCTGATTGTTTCTGACCCTGAAGGCATTGAAGTAACCCTTTCAGGGGAAGTGGAACTTGCTGGAACCTATCTCTTACCGGTCAACAGCACGCTTGCTGATGCTATTAAGGCAGCTGGAGGCGTCACAAGCAACGCCGATTCGAAATGTTACGAAACATCATTTGTTCTCGATGGGGATATGGCTTTTTATATCGCCCCAATCTACGATAGCACGGATGCCTGTAGCTCAAGTCCAATCGATAAAGCCTGCATCAATAGTGCCGATAAGGCCACGCTTTTGGCAAAGACTTCATTAAGCGAAAGCCAATCGCAAGCCCTTATCAATTATCGAAGCGAGCATGGGTCGTTCCATCGTCTTGAAGAAATCCAGAACGTGAGTGGCATTGGAGCCGCTACATGGGAAAAGAACAAGAAGTACATAAGTCTCGCGGTCTGATCCTGAAACCCTATCTTGCCTTATTTGCTTTAGCCGGTTTAATCATCGGCTTCAACATTGGTTTCTACCTTTTCAGCCTTGCCGTAATCCTCCCTCTTTTGGTGTTGATTCTTTTCGTTTGGCCTCTAAGAAAAAGAGGGAAGATCGGAATGATCACTATGGGTGTCGCCCTTTTAGTCGGGTTTGCTTTTGCCATTCCCAAAACAGAAGCGCGTACAGACTATGGGGTCTACGAAGGCGTGGTGGTTGAGAACAGGGAGAACTACTTCCTGTTCGACAGCGGTTTTCACCGCTATTACGTGTATGAGAAAGATTGCGAAAGAGAAGAAGGGGATATTTTGTCGATTACGGGCAAAGCGTCGCCTTTGAAGATGACCTCTTATGAGGGTTATTTCTCCTTTGAAAGCTATCTCAACAAGAAAGGAGTCGATTCTGAATTACATGCATATGAGACGGAAGTTAAGTTCGCTAGGCCCTTAAGACTAGCAGCAAGAGAGAATAAGTTCCTCAGCCATTTCGAAGAGCCGACGAGAGGACTTCTTTCGTCGGTCCTCTTCGGGGCCAAAGATTATTCAAACGAGACGATAGCTTTGGCAGCGAGCATGAATGCTTTGACGTTCTTAAGCACGTCAGGAATGATCTTGTCTTTCTTCTTAAAGAAGCTTGATTGGTTCTTTAGGCTCAAGTTCAGCGACAAAACATCAGACATCATCGTCTTTGTCATTGTTACGTTTTTGTTCCCGTTTGGTATCTATAAAATCGGGTTTTGGCGCGTATATCTAGGAAGAGCGGTCGCTTTAGCCTCAACAATATGTGGCAAAGAAACCAATCCATTAACGAGAACCTCTCTTATTGGTATCGGCTTATTCCTTTTAAATCCTTGGAATGCCCTTCAAAGCGGATATTTGGTTGGGTTTGGTTTGTCCTTATTCTTAAATCTCACAGATCCGCATAGGGCCATCTACAAGAGAAAAGATAAAAGCGCAATGAACACCATCTATCTTCTTTTGTTCTTGTTGCCATTATTCATTAAAGGGAATGCCCTTCATCTGATAGGGCCGCTTTATAGCGTGATTCTGATACCTTTGGTTGGTCCTTTTGCAGCGTTAGGATATCTAAGTTTCTTCTCGCTACCTTTTGTTACAGTACTAAACATTTATTCATCGTTCCTCAACTCTGCTTTGTCGATGTTAGAAAATTACGATTTAGTAGTGCCTGTCGGACTTTTCAATGATTTAACGATCTTCATTTATTACTATGGCTTGGTTCTCTATTTCATCATCAAGGACTGGTGTTTCGATAGGGTTGCCAACATTCTCCCTATCCTTGGTGTTGTTGGGTTCGTTATCAATGTCTGCCCACTCGTGAATTATGCTAGCAACCAAATCACGTTCCTGAATGTTGGACAGGGTGATTGCATCGTCATACGTAACCAGAACAAGACGGTCTTGATTGATACCGGCGGCAATACATCTTTCGATATAGCGACAGAAGTGGATATACCATTCCTTAGGGGGCAAAGAATATCAAAGATAGACTATGTCATCGTCACTCACGCTGACGCCGATCATTCTGGCGGTGTCGCTTCTCTTAAGAAGAACTTCAACGTTAAGAACATCATCACAGATAAGAGCAGATTCCCGCTAACCATCGGAGATTTGCACTTTGTTAATTACAATAACAACGCTAAAGATACTAAAGAGGAAAACAACAATTCTTTGGTTCTGTCACTAGATTTCATGGGCAAGAAGTGGCTCTTTATGGGTGACGCTCCGGAATCCCTTGAAAGACAAATCATCAAAGAACATCCAGACCTTGATTGCGACATATTGAAAGCGGGTCACCATGGAAGCGACACCTCATCTTGTGAGGAATTCCTTAAATGCGTCACTCCGGATGTCGCGATTCTCTCCGTTGGCAAAAAGAACTCCTATGGCCACCCTAGCAATAAGGTTTTGGCAAGGTTTGAACGCTTAGGCATCAAAGTACGGAGAACCGATGTTGAAGGATCTATAACCTATCGGCAGAATTTGATTTTCTCTAGCACCTAAAAGACTCTTAAATGCGCTATAATGAATCAAATGATTCAAGTTATCTATAACCCTCAGAGCAGCATGTGCAAAACCGCTCTAAGGAAAGTCCTCAAAAACGATCTCCCTGAGCGCGATGAGATGAACTATGTCGAGCTTGATATGGGCAAAGAGCGTCTCATAGATTTAGCTAACGAATGTGAGTCGCTCCCTCTTGGCTATGACAAGAAAGCAGTGGTCGCTGAGAACTTTTATTATCTTGAGAAATCGAAGACAAAACAGAAACCTCAAAAAGGCGATGTTGCCGATGATATCTTGAATTTCTTCCGTAAGCCTAATCCCGATATCCTTCTTTACATTTTGGTCTACGCCGAGGCTTTAGATGAGAATGGAGAGTTCTTCAAAGCCCTCAAAGAAGGCGGCGCCAAAGTGACGGTCGTCAACTCTTTTGGTGCTGATCAATGGCCTGTCGTCGTCAAAAATTTCTTCGAAAAGAGAAGCACCAAGATAAACCCCGATGCCGTAAAGGAACTAATCACCAGAGTTAACAATGATTACTCAGCCTTCCTTAACGAAGCACTTAAGCTAGTCACTTATGCGAATGGCGAAACCATCACCAAAGCGATGGTCGAAACGCTTGTCAGTCAGCCTCTCGAAGAGAACATGTTCGAGCTCAGCAACGCCTTGACCCGTGGCGACAAAAAGAAAGCCTTAAATGTTTACAATGATTTGAAAGTCAAGAATACGCGTGGTATTTCGCTTATGAATGCCTTGGTGAAACAATTGACTTTCCTCCATCAGGTTCAATACCTAAACAACAATGGAATGAACCCACAGTCGATTGCCAAGGAACTCGGTTGTTCAATCGGCCGTGCTAACGCATCCTTATTCTCTGTCCGCAAGATGAGCGATAAGTGCCTTGAGAAAGCGATCGAGGACCTTTATCAAGCTGAGCTTGGGGTTATGACCGGTAAGATTGACGAAGACCTTGCTTTCAATCTCTTCTTAGCCAATTTCTCCCTATGAGAATCCTAGTCGTAAGCGACACGCACGGTGACAATTACGCTTTAGAACAAGTTACTTTAAGAGAACCTGGCATCGACCTTTATCTTCATGCTGGCGATGTTTGCGCCCCTAAAGAGAGCATCTCGCCTTTCGCTGCGGTTAGAGGAAACTGCGACGGCTACTTCAGGGATG
>CAMKAQ010000015.1 GCA_946410525.1 uncultured Caryophanales bacterium
TAATCGAGAAAGAATAATCGATAGGCCAGATAACAATCTGGCCTTTTTTAATGAAATTAAAACCCTTAAGTGCTATGTTAAGGTTAGCTATGGAAATAAAAGAATACGTCCTTCAAGAAAAGGAAAGAATCAAAGCCGAAGTGGCTCAAATGCCTGAGGCACCTGTTCTCTCAATCATCACCGTTGGTCATAACCCTGCCAGCGAATCCTATGTCCGTGGAAAGAAGAAAGATTCCGCGGAGGTTGGCATCACCGCCATCCAAACCCAGTTTGAGGAAGATGTTACCGAAGAGGAAGTCCTCTCCCTCATCAGAAAGCAAAACGAAGATCCATCAATCACTGGCATCCTCGTTCAGCTTCCAGTCCCAAAACATATCAGCGAAGAGCATATCAACCAAACCATCTCTCCTGAGAAGGATGTCGATGGATTTGTCCTTGGCTCAAAATATGTATGCTGCACGCCAAAAGGAATCGTTGATTATTTAGCCGCCGATGGATTCGATTTCACTGGCAAAAACGCGGTGGTTTTGGGTAGAAGCGATATCGTTGGCAAACCAATGGCCAGACTTCTCCTCAACAGAAACTGCAACGTCACCGTCCTCCATTCGAAGACCAAAGAAGAGGACCGCCGCATGTATCTTAAGAACGCCGACCTCATCGTTGTCGCAATCGGTAAGCAAGCCTTCATCGATCATACATATGAACTCAAACCAACCGCTTGGTTAGTTGATGTTGGCATTAACAAAGGCGAAGACGGACACCTCCATGGTGACGCCGAACCAAACCTTCCAATCGCCAAGCAGACTCCAGTTCCTGGAGGCGTTGGACTTCTCACGAGGCTCGCTCTCCTTAAGAACCTCATGGAAGCCAAGAAATAAATAAGGAAAAAGAAAAGAGGCTGAATCTCAGCCTCTTTTTGTGTCTGTTTTTATTCCTGAGTCTCTTCGATGACAGCGACTTCGGTGCTTTCGGCTTCCTGAACCATTTCTTCTTCTGGCTCTTCTTCTCTTGGCTCGAAGGTTGCTGGAGCGTCGATGACATTCTCATCAGGTTCCTTTTCCTCTTTGTTTTTGAGGATGGCTCTGATGACGCCGATGGTCTTGAAGATGGCAGCAACGCAAAGCGCAGCGCCAACGATGACGAGCATGATGCTCATGACGATGTTGCTATTGTTGGTGAAGAGGATGATGACGGTCACGCCTGCGCCAATGAGAAGCACACCAAGGATGATCTCAAGGACTGGCATATAAAGCTTATAGAGTTTGCTGACGATGAATCCAATCGCGAAGGCAACAAGGGAAACACCAGAGACAATAAGGAGTCCGCTGACGAGCCAGACGATGAAGTTCATGATGATTCCGATGATGGCAGCAGGGTCGCCTGTGGTCATGGAGACGCAAAGGGCAACGCCAAACGCTAATTCAATTGTTCCTCCAATGACAAGGTCATAGGAGAGCTGTGAACGAACAGCCTGTTTAGCCATAACCTCAAGAGGAGTGGAGCCGATGACTGGCAAGAAGTTGGCAATGATCTTAAGAAGACCGCCAACCATAAGGAAAATCGAGATGACGATGAAGACGCTTGCCTGAATATCGGTGTTTGTGCAGTTGGCGATGACGAGAATGCCCATCGTCAAAAGCAAAGCGGCTTCGATGAAATTCCAGATGGACCAAATAAGGCCACCTTTCTTCATATTTAAAGGTTTCTTTTCTTTGCTCATATGAACCCTCCTTAGTGGACCATTTAATTTTAATGACCTTCTCGAAAGAATAAAAGAAAAAGGCAAGTAACTACTTGCCTATGGACGCCACCAACCGCCCCATCCGCCAGGGCCCCAGCCAGGTTCACACCAGCCATCGCCGTGTGACCAAATGCCTGGATCGGCCTTACCGGCATCAGGGAAGTATCCTGTGGATTTTTGAGCGGACTCAGCGTATTTAGAAACGCTTAAGAGGTAATTGCTGAAATCTTCTTCGGTTTCAGTTGCCTTTGCCAAGATGTAGTTACGGACCTCTTTGTATAAGTCTTTTAACATCGGATTCTCATCCATCATGAATTTGTTGAGGTCAGAGATGTAGATGGCTCCGCTATCGTCATTAAAGGAATCGTAGAGCTTATCGACATCTTCTGTGCCGAAGTATTGTCTTAAGAACCAAGAGTGGGAAGCGAGTTCTTCTCTCATTTGTTTGAATTCGCTTTCAGAGATGGAAGATGTGATTTGTTTTGCTCCAATGAAGCTAAGGAAGGTCTCCTTAATGCCTTCGGTGAGATGCTTTAGGCCGAGCTCAGAAAGACGGGCCAAAGCGGTGGAGTCGATTGCGCTTTCAAGGTTGGAGATGGTCTCCTCGTTGCAGTTAGCGATGATGGAAGGATCGACTTCACGGTTAAAGGTCGAATAGATTTTGGAGATTTTCGACATCTTTAGATGATCGCTTCTGACGAGAGTGTCGATCTTGAAGACGTTGAATTCAACGTTCGCATAAACCCTGTCCTTTTGGAGAGCAGAGTTAAGGGCTTGTTTGAAGGAGTCTTCATAGACGTCGGCATAGTTATCGATGGTTGAAACAATGTCGATGGTAATCGTGTTAAGTGAAGCCTTGTCGACCGCTTCGAGATAACCTTTCTCATAGCATGGGTTGATGAGATCGGCGACCGCTTGGTAAGCCGATTTCTCAAGAAGGTTATCGCTTCTAACAGCAACTAGGTTAGCGCTGTAGTTGTTCGCTTTGACGTCAGTGACGAGGTTCTTGTTGTCGGCGCTCATGCCCCAGGATGGCTTATAGTTATTCGCTTGGGCTTCGCTTGTTCCTTCGTAGCCTCTCATAGGGGCTTGCACATCACAAGTAGACGGAGTGATGGAAACGTTGATGTATGAGCTGGCGGCATTAACGATCTCACGGTTATTGAGATAGGCGTTGGCACCGATGCTAAGACCGGCGATCGCAGCGGCTCCCGCACCAACGAAAGCCCAGTTCTTCTTCATGAATCTTGAGAAGGAGAAGTGCTCTTTTAAGCCGGTTTTGCTATAGATTTCGTGTTTTTTGTTAGGAACGAAAGCGCTCGCCTCACGTCTCATGCGACGGGTCAAAGCCTTCTCATCTTTCTTGAGGTCAGGGGTGACAATGCCAGTTGTTTTTTCTAATGCGGCTTTGTCATCTGGTACGAAGGAATTCCCTTTGAGCATTCCTAAAACGAAAGCCTCATCCTCTTCGCTAACTTCGCTTTCGATGCCGCAGGCCTTGAGGACACTAAGCAATTTGTCCGGGACGAAAGAAGAGGCCTCGGCCTTGATCAAAGAAAGGATTTCCTTCTCTTGTTCAGGAGAAAGTTCCTCAGGCGTTTTTGTAACCAAGTTCGTGTTCTCTTTCATATTCGGTCTGTGATTCTTCGAGGGCCGCTTTGACCTTCTTGAGGGCCATGGAGTATTTCCATGTGACGGTTCCTAAAGGAAGATGGAGGATATCAGCGATTTCGCGGTGCTTGTAGTCGCCGATTGCGTAAAGCATAAGGATGTTGAATTCGTCTTCGGCTAAGACTTTGTTGGCGATCGCGATGGTTGGCGATTCAACGTCACCAAGATAATAGACGCCACTGGACGATGGCTCTTGGGCAAAATCATAAGAGACTTCGCGGTTTCTCTTTTTGAGCTCACTTAGTGCGGCGTTCTTGGCAATCGTCAGAAGCCAGTTCCTAGCGCTTGTGCCAAGACGATAGGATTGGATATTGTCATAGCAGCTGACATAGGTTTGTTGCATGACGTCTTCGGCTAATTGGTAATCATGGAGAATAGGCAAAACAAAGGTGAATACACCTTTGCTCGTTAAGACATAGATGTCTCCTAGAGCGTTGCTGTCGCCTTTTTGAAGGGCGGCCATTGCTTTTTCAAGCTTTTGCTCATCGATAGCCATGTGTTTGACCTACCTGCATTGTAAACTCAAATGCCGATTATAGAAACAAAAGGAATATCCACGTTAAAGGGGGCTCTTGCAGATATTCCAAATCCGGAAGGTGGATTCACCCTATTAATAGGAGTTTTTCGGTTTTTATTGGAAAACTAATTGTTTTCCTTTAAGCCAACGAGGTTTCTAAGGTCGATTCTTGTGCCTCCGACCACCAAAAACATGAACGTTCTGCTAATCTCTGAGATGATTCCGATGATCTTGTGGATGTAGCCGTTTTCGTAATAGGACACTTCGATGTTTTGCCCATGGTATGAGCAAAGAAGGTCGTTGATTCTTCTAGCTTCATCTTCCATGAGCTGCGGCTTTGGTTTCTTGCCTTTGTCATAGGCCATCTTCATTAAGAAGTCCGCTTGTGAATCAAGTGACTTATATGGCGCCCATTTCATCATGCCTCTGTCTTTTCTCATCTTCTGTGTCCTCCTATCTGTTCGTTTCTTCTCATCGCTGTGCTGTTCTTAAGCAAAGCGCTTGCCCGAAGCACGCTGTTGTCGCCAAACATCCTATGGATGGAGTCGAGCGCATCGCTTAGCTTTGAGTGTTCTATCTGATCTTCTTGGTCTTCGAATAAAGAGAGCTGCACGGAATCCGCTTTGCCAAATGAGCCATAGGAGATTCCTAAGCCTCTGATCCTCACGTTGTTCGTGCAAGCAAGGAACATGTCCTCGATTGCCTCATATAGCGTATCCGTGTCATCCGTCTTGTATGGCAACGTCCAACTCTTGTTGAAGGCTGTTCCGTCTTCATATCCGGCATATACAGAGACCTTGCCCGCTAGAGCATCTTGCTCCCTAAGTCTTTGGGAAAGCTCATCATTCATCTCTCTTAGTAGCAGCAGTGCTTCATCCGGGAAATACCCACGAATCAGGGTCTGTCCACATGAAAGAGACGTGTTTTGCGGGACATATTTGTCTTGGATGTCGCTTTCGTCGATGCCGTTTGCAAGGTCTTTGAGCTGGTCGCCCATGATGCCGAACTCTTTTCTGAGAAGGTCAATCGGGGCTAAAGCGAGTTCCTTGATAGACCTGATTCCAATCCTTGCTAGATGGTTTGAGGTTCCGTCGCTAATACTCCAGACTTTGGTGATCGGTTTGATCTTCCAAAGCTTCGTAGGGACATCCTCATAGTCCCAGTGAGCGATATAAGGGGCTTTCTTCTTGCCCTCGTTGTCCAGGGCCGCTTTCGCTAAGAACATGTTTGGTCCGATGCCCGCTGTGGCGAGAAGCCCTAGCTTGTCCCAGATGGTCTTTTGGATTTTCGCTACGAGTTCTTCGGCTGTGCAGCGATACATCTTTAGGTATGGTCCGATGTTGAGGAAGGACTCATCAACCGAATAGACGTGAAGGTCTTCTTCGGAGACGAAATCGAGGAAGATGGAGACAACTTTGCAAGATAACGTCAGGTAATAAGACATGCGTGGAACTGCAAAAATCATTCCTGGAACGTTAGGGAGATCCTTCTTTCTGCATACGTTGCTGCAACCATACTTTTCCTTTAGGAAAGGGGTTACGCTCATGACGACGCTGTTCTCACTGCGATATGGATCGACGCAGACCAAAGGCGTTTTGAAAATATCGAGGTGGCGGCAAGCGCACTCGCAAGAGGCGTAAAAACTTTTCAAGTCGATAATCGCAATGACCTTCTCCATAACTGTCTCCGAACGAGGGGACTTAATTGAAACTGGTTTTGGGAAGAGAAAAAATACGATTTCGAAAAGAAGGGAGTCCGGCTATAGATTTTTCTAGCAATCTTTACAATTCAAAAACGTGGATATTAGACACAGTACAAAAAGTTTTGCTATCCAAAGCGAACACCGAAAATCGGATTGAGAAGCAGTGGCTCAAAAATTCTTATAACCCGCCCAACGAAAAACAAAATAGTCAAAAATCCCTTGCAAAAACGTCCTCATTTTTCGATTTTTACATTTTGTTTTGACCGAAGTTCATGAATGCCCTTTTTAATGATTGAATGGACAAGAGTTAAACATGACTAACTTTTTCTTGCGTGACAGGTGCGTGAAGTATATATTGGTTAGCGATGTCTAACCGGCATCGTTTTTGGTTCTTCTGGATTAGTTAGATGAACTAACCGAAGCATAGTCGCGGCCGAAGGAAGAAGGTAACCGACATCCGTGACTCTAGTAGCATAGAAAGGAAGGAATCATGCTTAAGAAACTAGACAAACTAAAAGTTGGCGAGACTGGCCAAATCAAAAAAGTAAACGGTGAAGGCCGCTTAAGAAGAAGGCTCTTTGATATGGGTGTCACCCCGGGGGCCGTAGTCACTGTTAAAAAATTCGCTCCATTAGGGGACCCAATCGAGGTTACCTTGAGGGGCTATGAACTGACCTTGCGTAAGTCCGAGGCCCACTTAATCGAATTAGAGGTGGAGGACTAATATGAGCAAACGTTTTGCATTAGCCGGAAATCCGAACTCCGGAAAGACCACCTTATTCAACTCTTTGACTGGATCGACCGCCCACGTTGGTAACTGGCCTGGTGTCACCGTTGATAAAAAGGAGGGAAGCTACAAGAAGCTTGATGAAGAAATCGACATCATCGACCTTCCTGGCATCTATTCCCTTTCGCCGTACACAAGCGAGGAAGTCGTTTCGAGAAACTACATCCTTGATGAGAAACCTGATTGCATCATCAACATCGTCGATGCAACCAACATCGAAAGAAACCTTTATTTGACTACTCAGTTGCTTGAGATCGATATCCCAATGGTCGTCGCTCTCAACATGAGTGATGTCCTTCGCAAAAGGGGCGACAGCATCAAAATCGATAAGCTTTCGAAGAGCCTAGGCGTTCCGGTCGTTGAGATTTCTGCTCTTAAAGCAGAGAACATTGATGAGCTCATGAAGGTCGCCTATGAGGCTTCAAAGCATAAAAGAGAAGGTTCAACCGTCATCGAAGACAAAGAGCTTCTTAGTCTTCTCAGCAACGTTAAAGCCGCTTTCGAGGCTCAGAATGTTGCCTATCCTTTATTCCACGCCATCAAATTGATTGAACTCGATGAACTTGAGGCAAAAGACCATAGAGACATCGCCGAGATGGTCATGGCTTTCAAAAAGTTCTATAAAAACGAAACCTTTGGTTCTGATTTCGAGGCCTTGATTGCCGATGCTAGATATAACTACATCTGCAGTCACTTCATGGGTGCTTTCGTCTCAAAGGAAAAAGCGGCAGGAATTAGTACAAAAGAAAGACAGTTAACAACTTCTGAAAAGATCGACAGGGTTTTGACCCATAGGATTTGGAGTCTTCCAATCTTTGTCTTCATCATGTTCCTTGTCTTCCACTTCACCTTTGGTGAGGCTCTCTTCTTCATCCCTGTCCATATGGAAGGGGCGGCTGCCGACTTCTTCTCCGGCATGTCTGGCGAACCAGTTGATGGAATACCGTCGCTTGGCGTGTTCCTTCAATCTTGGTTTGGGTGGTTTACCGACTCCCTTATCATTGATAACCTCAGAAACGTTATGCCAGAGGCTTGGTACACTTCGTTCCTCCTCGATGGCGTGTTAGGTGGCGTCTCTGCGGTCTTGAGCTTCGTTCCTCAGATCATGCTCTTATTCTTCTTCATCGCTATCCTTGAAGATTCTGGATACATGGCTCGTATCGCCTTCATCCTTGACCGCGCTTTCAAAAAGTTCGGTTTATCGGGAAGAGCGTTCATCCCAATGCTCACCGGCTTTGGTTGTTCCGTTCCTGCCATCATGGCAACGAGGACCCTTGGTGACGATAGAGAAAAACGCCTCACTATCCGTTTGATGACTTGCTTCTCCTGTGGCGCAAAAGCCCCAATTTGGGCTTTCCTCGCTGGCATTGGCGCAATGATGGGAGCAGCAGGGGACATCTTCGTCTTCGCTATCTATCTCGGTGGTATTGCCGCTGCAATCATCTTCGCTTTGTTCTTAAAACTTTTCTCCAAAGAGCATTATGTTGCGCCGTTTGTCATGGAGCTTCCGGAATATCATCTCCCACAGGCTCGTAACGTCTTAGCCCTCCTTTGGGACAAGCTTAAGCACTATGTCGTCAAAGCCTGCACCATCATCCTTGCCTGCACCATCGTCATTTGGTTCTTCAGCAACTTCGGTTGGGACTTCTGGTATAACAATGCTTTCAACGAGTCATTGCATGATGCAACATTCAGCTTCGGCGGAGATGTCTACCCATACTTCGTTGAAGTCATGAACGAAGAAGGCGAGATGGAGCTTGCCTATAACATGGAATGGTCCATCCTTGGTACCCTTGGACAAGGACTTAAATTCTTCTTCTATCCTCTTGGCTGCCTTGAAGGCGGTTGGACTTATGGCGCGGATGGCTGGAAGTATTCTGTCGCCACGATCACCGGCCTTATCGCTAAAGAGGATGTCGTCGCCACAATGGCGGTCCTTGGTCTTGATGAAGGCTCTGTCGCCCTCAACATTGCTGGTGCTTATAGCTTTGCGGTTTATAACCTCTTCACCATCCCATGCTTTGCCGCTATCGGCGCTGCACACGGTGAACTCAAAGGCAAACATTTCTGGCTCACCCTCCTTTGGTGGTTTGTTATGTCATACGTCGCCGCTTTCGTTGTCTACTGGATTGGTGAGGCTTATGTCTTCCAGTGGTGGCTTGGACTCATCATAACTTTGGTCCTTGCCGCTCTCATCGTCTCCTGTGGCTTCATCGTCTCAAAGAGACAGAAAGGAGCTTCCGCTCTTGGAGCGTAAGCATAAATCCTATGCAGTGGTTTGAAATTCTCATCATAGTCGCTGCCGTCTTGTTCGTGGTCGGTGTTTTCCTCATGAACTTCTTCTTAAAAAAGAAGACAGGGAAATCCCTTGGTTCCGATTGTTCTGGAAACTGCCCATCTTGCTGTGGGTGTGGTTCTTGTCACAAGAAAATCGACCTTGTGGAGATGTATCACAAGTCCGAAGCCAAATAGACGTTAATCAAAAAAGCTTTCATGAAAGGTCGAGGAATTGAAGAGACCTTGGCCTGTTTGCGAATACCTCCTTTCAGGGCCCTTATGACTTGAGGGCCCTTTTCTTCCCTTGTAAGAGAGGCGTTTGCTAACTATAATGTTCGAGCGGTTGGGGCATTAGCTCAGCTGGGAGAGCGCATCGTTCGCAACGATGAGGTCGACGGTTCGATCCCGTTATGCTCCACCATCCGTTAAAGATTAAAGGTCACCATTTCGGTGGCCTTTTACAATGCCTTTTTGCACGAAATATAGTGCTTCCGAATGCCTTATTTGTTATAACGATATATACAAATAAAGAAGGGGCTCTTTATGAAAAAAACATCAATCAAATGCGCGATCCTTTTAAGCGCGTTATCTCTTGTGGCTTTAGCAGGGTGCGGCCAAGGAACCGAGGCCAGCACTGAAGTCTCAATCGTTGATCCAAGCGGTTTCAAGAACGTTAACGACAAAGAACCATTTGAGATTCACACTGATCTTCAAAAGGCTTTCTTGGAATACGATGGATCCTATGGCCAATGTCCAACCGATTTATATCCTGATGGCACGGCAAACCTTTCTGATTCCAACCCAATCACTTTGACCTGGAATTATGAGTTGCCAGAAGGAAAGGAAGTCTCTTCCTATAGCGTCATCTTCGGCCAGAAGTCCGATTTGAGTGATGGTTACCGCGTGCTTGGTGACACCGAAGAATCAATCACTTTCTCTAATCCATTCTTAGGAACCAACTATTACAAACTAATCGCCACCTTCGCGGATGGCTCAACCGATGAATCTTTGATTCACACCTTCGAGGTCAATAGCAAATACCCAAGGAACCTCACCATCTCTGGCATGACCAACTGCCGCGATATGGGCGGAAGAGTCACTGAGGATGGCACCAAGATCAAACAAGGCATGATCTACCGCACAAGCGGCAAGAACCAAAACGGCTCTTTGACCGATGCGACAACTGAGGAAATGATCAACCACCTCGGCGTGAAGAATGAGATCAACCTCGCTGGTGACAGCGATTCCTATAACCTCAAGCTCGAAGGCACGACCTTAATCAGCAGTTGCAAGATGGATACCTCGAGCACCGGTGGCTTCCATCACTTCTCAAGAAACACCGAAGCCGTTAAGAACTTCTTCACCATCCTCTCCGATGAGGATAACTTCCCTCTCTTCTACCATTGCAAGATTGGCACCGACAGAACTGGTTTATGCTCCGTCTTGTTAAGCGGTCTCCTTGGTGTCTCCCTCGAAGAGGTCTATCAGGATTATCTCTTCTCCAACTTCGGTAAGATCGGTGAAAAGAGAGGTATTGGCACTGGCGATTCCCACGACATGCTTAAATACGTCAATGACCTTCTCACCTTCTCAGGCGCTTCATTCAAGAACAAGGTCTATAACGTCCTTCTCTCAATCGGCTTATCGAGAGAAACCTTGGACAAAGTTATCTCCAACCTCACTGAAGGTCCTGCTCCAAAAGGAAACGACGCCCATCAGATTATCGCTAGGGCAGATGCCTTAACCCCATCTGGTGTTGAAGCAACGACCGATACGAGTGACAGAAAACACCCAGACACCTATTACGTCCTCGACAGCGATTCAAAATCCGTCAGCTACTCCTTCGATGTATCTACCGCCTTCACTGGCCAGGTTGTCGCCTATCTTGGCAATTCCGACGCTTCAACAAGCAAGAAGATTGGCGACGCTATCACCTGCTCAATCGATGGAAACGACTTAGAAATCAGAGACGTCACATACAAAGATGCCAGAATGGGCAAGTGCACCGTCAGTGGCTCTTCCCGTATGAACTACTTCCCAGTCATCCTTGGCACGACTGAACTTGCCACAGGCAACCACACCATCCAGATCACTGGAAGCTCTGAGACGATGAATCTTGGAGGCATCTACATCTTCGATAACGCTACAGCAGGCGGATCCAATTTGGTTAATAATTGAGATCATGGAACTCAAAGAATACGTGATTGCCTACACGTACAAAGGCCAAAGAAGGTACGAGCATATCCAAGCAATAAATCCAGAAGAGGCAAAGGACCTATTCAGAGGTCGCCACAAAGAGCCAATCGACAGCTGTATCCTTGCTAAGTATTCGACCCACAAACTCTAAAAAGAAAAGACCACTCAATTGAACTGAACCCCTCTTAGTTCACAAGAAAAAGAAAAGACCCCCTAGTGTAAAA
>CAMKAQ010000016.1 GCA_946410525.1 uncultured Caryophanales bacterium
CAATCGATGGCACCTATACCATGACCCCGCAAGAAGCCACAAAAGCGGCCATCGCCATTAACCCAAAACATATGATTCCAATGCACATGAAACCAGGGATGACTTGGGACTACCGCCAAGCTATGATTGTTACTGCGCCAATGGCGATGCTTATGAAACCAAATGACGAGATCGAACTCGTGAAGGATTGATTATGGAAGCTTTGAAAATCATTAAAAGAATTGCTAGTTATGCTGTCTTCTTTGCTGCGGCCACGTTGTTCCTGTTGAACTCGGTTACCATTGCTTTAGCCCCATATATCGACGAGCTCCACGCTTATGAGAACTCTTTCTTACCGTTTATGTACGTGGTCCTCTCGCTTGGAGTGATGCTTTTATTCCAGCTCCTCGTCATTGGAAAACCAAAAGAAGTAGAGGAGAACATCTATCCTTGGCTATTGATCGTCCTCTTCGCCGTTATGCTCTTTGTCTCAGGCATCGTCTTAGGAAAAGCGATTGTCGCCTACGTTGAAAACAACGCCTTAAACGTTTGGTATGCAGTGGCAGGAACTGCCCCATCAATTATTCTTGCTGTTTCAGAAATTGCGGTTGGTATCGTTATGTTCATCAAACAGAGAATTGCCGCCAATAAACCAGAGCCCATCGAAAGTAACGGTGTCACTCTCACCAAGGAAGAATAGGCTTTAAAACCTATCTTTACAATTAGCCTTACTTTTTACTTGCGAAAGCAAGTTCCCTCGCGTATGATTAGACCCGAACTCTCTTTGGCAAAAGTAAGTGCCAAGGCGAAAGGAGTAAAGAAATGAAGAAAGACATCCACCCAAAGTACCACGAGTGCAAGGTCACCTGCATCAGCTGCGGAACCACCTTCACCACTGGCTCAACCCTCGGAACCGAGCTTAAGGTTGAAACCTGCGCAAACTGCCACCCATTCTACACCGGCAAACAAAGAAGCGCTGCTGTCGACGGCCGTATCGACAAGTTCAACAAGAAACTTGCCAAGGCTGAAGCTTCCAAGAAATAAGCTAACAAAAGCAAAATTAAGACCTCCGCTGGAGGTCTTTTTTGTTGCCTGCCTCACTATAAAGGGACGCCCTTTTGTTTTAATTAAACAAAACTATGCTATGATTACAAAGATCGCATTTTTAAATGCGAGGAGGTTCCATTAGCCATGAGTAAAAAGTTCTACATCACAACCCCTATCTACTATCCAAGCGCATCCCCACATCTTGGACACGCTTACTGCACCACGCTCTGCGACATCATCGCCCGCGGAAAACGAATGAGGGGTTTTGATACCTATTTCCTCACTGGTTTAGACGAACACGGCGAGAAGATTCAGGAAAACGCCGAAGCCAAAGGTGTCACTCCTCAGGCTTTCGTCGATGAGGTTGCTGTCAAATTCACCAGCCTTTGGAATACCATGTGTATCTCCAATGACGACTTCATCAGAACCACCCAACCACGTCACTACGAAACCGTTAAGAAGATTTTCTCTTCTTTCATTAAAAACGACGACGCTTACCTTGGCGCCTATAAAGGCTGGTATTGTGTCCACGAAGAATCATATTGGACCGAAACCCAGGTTGGCCCAGAACACATCTGCCCAGAATGTGGCCGTCCAGTAGTGGAGAAAGAGGAGCCATCCTATTTCTTCAGGTGCGGCAAATACGTCGATGAGCTTCTTAAGCTCTATGACGAGAACCCAACCTTCATCACCCCAGAAGGCCGCAAAGCCGAAATGGTCAACAACTTCATCAAGCCTGGCCTCAACGATCTTTGCATCACAAGAACCACCTTCGATTGGGGTATCCCAGTCAAAGAAGCGGAAGGCCATGTTATCTACGTATGGCTCGACGCCCTCACAAACTACATTTCCGCTCTCGGATATCTCCAGGAAGACGATTCCAAGTTCCAGAAGTTCTGGAATGACCCAGAAACCGAGATCGTTCACGTCATTGGTGCCGATATCACCAGATTCCACACCATCTACTGGCCAATGTTCTTAAAGGCTCTCAATCTCCGTCAGCCAAACAGAGTCTTTGTTCACGGCCTCATGATGATGAAAGACGGCAAGATGAGTAAGAGCAAAGGCAACGTTATCCCTGTCCCACCTCTTGTTGATCGTTTTGGCGTTGATGCTGTCCGTTATTACCTCGCCAGAGAAATCATCTTCGGCCAGGATGGACAATTCACCCCAGAGCAATTCGTCGAAAGACTTAATGCCGACCTTGCTAACAGCCTTGGAAACCTTCTCAACCGCAGCGTTTCCATGATCAACAAATACTTCGACGGTGTTATTCCAGCCTACAAAGGCGAGCTTAACGACCTCGATAAGAACCTTAGAGAAACCGCTGAGAAGACCATCAAGGCCTACGAAGTTCTTAGCGACGACCTTAAGGTCACCGAATCCTACGCTGCCGTCATGGACCTCGTCAGTGCTGCTAACAAGTACATTGAAGAGTCCGCTCCATGGGCGCTTGCCAAAGACCCAGCCAAAGCCGAAGAGCTTGCTAGCTGCATGTCTCACCTCGCCAACGTCATCTTCCTTGCTGGCGAACTCCTTAGCCCAATCCTCGTCACCAAGTCCGAGAAGATCTTCGACCAGCTTGGCGTCGATCCTTCTATGAGAAACTACGAGACCGCCACCAAGATCGGATCCCTCGGTGGACAGAAAGTCGTTAAAGGCGACCAACTCTTCCCACGTCTTGATGTTGAAGCCGAAGTCCAGTTCATCAAGGATTTAATGGCCGCTCCAAAAGAGAAGGCTGCTGCCTAATTTAGCTGATTTTTGTAGGGGATATTTCGATATTTCTCCCGCAAAACCGATATATTAGATGACCGAAACCATTCTTCACAAAACCTATAACCTGAAGTGCATTGACCTCAGCATCGAAGGCAAAGGAGTCTGCAAGTTAGACGGCCTTGTCGTTTTCGTGCCGGCCATGTTCCCAGGAGACGAAGGGGAAGTGGAGATTGAATACAAACGTAATGGTCAACACTTCGGAAGGTTGAAGAAACTTTCTGTTTTCTCTCCTGATCGCATTGAGCCTTTATGCAAAGTCTCTTCCGCTTGTGGTGGATGTGTTTTCCAGAAATACGCATACAAGGCAGAGCTTGAGTACAAACGAAGAAAGGTTGCCGACCAGCTAAAGAGGTATGGTGAAATCGATGTTGAGGTTTTACCTACTTTAGGCATGGAAAACCCAATCAACTACCGTAACAAAATACAGGTTCCTTTTGGCAAAGATGACAAAGGAAAAACAATTTATGGTTTTTACAAGGAAGGAACCCATGCGATTGTCCCAAGGAAAGAGTGTTTCATTGAGGACGCTAGAGCTCAAAGAATACTCGAGAAGCTGAATGACGTCTTTAACCGTTTGGGAATCGAACCTTATGACGAGATAAGCGAAACCGGATCTATCCGCTACGCGATGATTAGAACCTCCTACTACAAGAAGGAAGTCATGCTCGTCCTCGTCACCAAGGAAACCTTCATCCCAAAGAAACCAGCCCTCATTGCCTCTATCCAAAAAGAAATGCCTGAGGTCACTACCCTTGTCCAGAACGTTAACGGACAAAGGACAAACGTCATCTTAGGTAAACGCTACATGACCTTATACGGACCTGGATTCATTGAGGACTCCTTATGCGGAATCAAGTTCAAGATCTCTGCCGCGAGTTTCTATCAAACCAACCCTGTAATGACGGAAATCCTCTACAAAACCGCTATGGATTTTGCGGAAATAGCCAAAAATGACGTGGTTTTAGATGCTTATTCGGGAATTGGAACGATTGGCCTTATTGCTTCAAAGAGAGCAAAGAAGGTTATCTCCGTTGAGCTTGTTGAAGAAGCGGTTAAGGACGCGGTCAAGAACGCCAAAGCGAATCACATCGACAACTTCGAAGCCTATCAAGACGACGCTACGGCGTTCATTCTTAGGATGGCGAAGAGAAAAGAACGCCTTGATGTCCTGTTTATGGATCCTCCAAGGAAAGGTTCTACTCCAAAGTTCTTAAGTGCCGCTTTAGCTCTTGGGCCTAAGAAGATCGTTTATGTTTCTTGCAACCCATTAACGCTCGCAAGGGACTTAAAGGTTCTTAAATCGAAATACAAAGTCGAAAAAGTCCAGCCAGTAGATGAATTTGGCCGGAACTATCACGTTGAGACGGTCGTATTGCTATCAAAAACAACTAGAGACTAATATCTTCGATTTTCTTAATGACGGACAAAGTCGTCTCAATAAGATTATCCATCTCTTTGGAGACGTCCACTCCGTCTTTTTTGTTGCGGGTCGCTTCGCATATTGCACTCGCCTTCTCGTATATAGGGGTGAGGGAGAGGTTGCCCGCAACACCTTTAAGCGTGTGGGTTATCGCAAAGATATGAGGGACATCTTTTTCGTCGCGAGCCTTCTTGAGTTCGTCGTAATAGTTGCCCTCAGAGAACTTCTTAAGAAGCTTAAGAACGAAAGTGTCGTTCATCAACATCTGAAGAGCTCTATCGTAGTCGCCACCTATTGCCGCGTAAAATTCCTTAACGCTCATCTTGGGTCTCCTTCTTAAGTAGTTCGGTGAAGTCTTTTAATGGGAGGGGCCTTGAGAAATAGTATCCCTGAACGACATCGCAACCATTTTCCTTAAGGAAACGATAATGCTCTTCGGTCTCAACGCCTTCGACAACGCTTGTGACTCCAAACCTTTTGCATAAAGCCAAAACCATCTTAACGATGTCTTTGTTCATCGGATGCTCATCGATCTTTTTCATGAAGACCATGTCGATTTTGAGAACATCAAACGGAAGCTCTGATATGACATTCAAAGATGAGTAGCCGCTTCCAAAATCATCGACCTCAATGAAGAAGCCTTTCTCCCTTAGAGAATTGACGAGGTTCAAGATTTCCTGCTTATCTTGGGAATATGCGCTTTCGGTGATTTCCAAATAGTATTTGTCATGAGGGACGCCACAGCTATCGACCGCTTCGAGAATCTCTTTCTCGAGGTTAGGGTTATGGACATCAACTCTAGAAACGTTCACAGAGACTGGCAAATAGAAACCGAGTTCTTCTTTCCATTTCGCTTGTTGCTTAGCGACTTCCTCAAAGACATAAGAATCAAGAGCCTGAATGAAACCGTTTGTCTCAAATAAAGGGATGAACACACCAGGGGAGATCATCCCGTATTTTGGATGCTCCCAACGGACAAGGGCCTCAGCGCTAGATAAGGTGTTCTTCGGTCCTTGGATTTTGTATTTTGGCTGATAGAAGACTTTGAATTGATGACTCTTTAAAGCCTCTTTGAAGCCATTGATAAGCTCTTCTTCAAAAACGGATTTTTTCTCAATTTCCTCGTCAAAAATGCAATATATTTCAGAATCGCCCTGAATTCTTTCGGAAAGATTCACGGCTCTTCCGATAGCGATATCCTTGTCTAAAGACGGATCGACGTTTGGATAAATTCCGACATGGAGATGAACGCTAGAAGGGTTGATAAGCTCCTCCAAGTGAGCAAGCAAACCTTTGACGAACAGGTCATCGTTTTCGATGTGAGGGCAGTATAACAAGAAGTCGCCTGTGCCATGGTGAGAGGCGAATCCTTTGTGTTCATTCACATAGCCTTTGAGATAGTCAGCGATGTTTCTTAGAACATCATCGGCAAACTCTTTTCCATAAAGCTCATTGATCAAACGGAAACGGGTGACGTTGACGGAGATCATATCTTTCTTGATGTTTGGATATGCCGCATCGAACTGGAGACAGAATTTCTTAAAGAACTCAAAGGAGTAGAGGTTGGTGAGGTGGTCGATTTTGACTTCTTTGATGATGCTCCTGTCTTCATAGAGCTCAATCATTCTCTCCACACGGGCGACAATGATTTCTGGATCTTCGAAAGGCTTCTTGATGAAGTCGTTGACCCCAAGTTTGAAACATTCGTGTTCAATGTCGACTTCGCCAGTCATGACGATGACAGGGATTTTCTTAATCTCTGGGTTTTCTTGCCTTTCTTTGAGGACGTGGAAGCCATCTAGGTCAGGCATATAGATGTCGAGCAAAACCAAATCGATGGTCTCAAGGTGTGAGGAGATGACCTGAAGAGTCTCTCTTCCGGTGTAGGCGCGTAATATGTCGTAATCTTTTTCAAAGAAAGAGGCTAGGATATCGCCGCTAATTTCATCGTCGTCCGCAATCAAAAGAGTGCGTCGAGATTGGATTTCCTTTTCACGCTTATTGCTTTCCATATGTCTCTCCTTGTCCGTTCTTGGCCTTTCTTATCTCGGCGAGAACGAGATTGATATCAATTGGTTTTGCGATGTGTCCGTTCATGCCGGCGTTCAAGCATTCGGTGACGTTTTCAGAGAAGGCGTCCGCGGTCATGGCGACGATTGGGACGTTTCTCGCGTAATCGCTGTCGAGCTTCCTGATGGCTCTAGTTGCATCTAGACCATTCATGACTGGCATCTGAATATCCATGAACACCAAGGTGTAACGCCCTTCGTTATTCTTGTCGGCAATAAGCTCAAGGGCGGCTTTTCCGTTCTCTGCTCTTTCGGAGGAGATTCCGTTCATGCTAAGCAAGGTGGAAATGACCTCCCAGTTGATCTCATTGTCCTCAACGACCAAAACATTGACGCTTGAGAGATCTGAGTCTTCTTTTGACGCTTGCTCCTCTGAAGAGGAATCAACGGCTTTCTTATCGACAGGGATATCGATTGTGACCACGAATGTGGTTCCTTTTTCGAGTTCGCTTTCGCACTCGATCGTGCCGCCCATTAGGTCGACCATCTGTTTGGTGATGGCAAGGCCTAAGCCAGTTCCTTCGATGGAATTAACGCGGCTATCCGTTGCGCGTGAGAACGGGAGATACATCTTTTCGAGATATTCTTTCGACATGCCGATGCCGGTGTCCTTGATCTTGAAGATGAGTTTTACGCAGCCTTCTTTTTCGCTAGGTTCTTCCCAGGCGTCGATATCGACTGAGCCGCCTTCCTCTGTGTACTTAATCGCGTTGGAAAGGAGGTTTGTGTAGATCTGGTTAAGCCTAAGCTTATCGGTGCAAAGTGCGTCTTCTTTGAGGTCGTGCTCGTTATAGGTGAGCTTGATATGTTTGGCTTCTGCGGAGGAGTGGGAGACGCTTAAGAGGCTTTCAAAGAGCTCTTTGATTGAGAAGGACAACGGATTGATGACAAGCTTTCCGCTTTCGATCTTGGAAATATCCAAGATGTCGTTGATGAGGGTTAACAAATGGTTGCTCGCTTGCTCAATCTTACTTAAAGCCTTCTGAGTGGACTCAGGGTTGCCTTTTTCTTCTTTGGCGATGGTCGTGAGGCCAACAATTGCGTTCATTGGGGTGCGGATATCGTGAGACATCGTGCTTAAGAAATCGGTCTTGGCTTTGCTTGCTTTGCTAGCGACTTCCGCAGCCTCTTTTAAGTTCTTACTGAGTAAGAGGAAGACAATTACGTCGAAGACGAAGAGAAGTCCTAAGCCTGCTACCAAAAGAATGATGACCAACCAGTTGACGTGGACATCTAAGATGTCAGAGGCGGGAACCAAGGTCAAAATCGTCCAATCCCAATTCTCGGTTTTGGAGATTTGGGAATAGGAAACATAACACTCCTCTTTATGGGAGTTGTTCATTGTGAGGTAGCCGCTATTATGCGTGACCTCGTTCTTTATTTCGTCTAGTTTGGCTTCTGAAGAAGGGTTGTAAGATCCATAGAACCCGAAGAAGCTTGCGCCGGTGAAGGAGTTGCCTGCAACGATGTAAGAACCCTCTCCATCGATAATCGCGACTTCTAAGTGGTTGAAGGAGCCAGAAGGGAAGGTCCAACGTGTCTTGAAGTTGTTAAGCAAAACGACACGAAGGAGGTAGGCTTCGACTTGTTTGGAGGCGTCTTCAGGATCAATGAGTTTGATGCCGGTATAGAAGGCTAAAGAACGGCTTCCATTGATTGGATTCACGTAGGAAGGGGTGATGTTCATTCCTTCTTGATAGGAGGAGAAGAGGCTGCCTAAAGAGGAATAATCGACCGTATATGTTCCTGGCTGGTCCACCTTTTCGCGAGTGGAATAACCTTTCAGGTCGTTCTTATAGATGATGTGGCCCATGATGGTCGAATCGACGATGGAGCCACGAACGAAATCGACGGCGTCGTCCATGCTTTGCACGTTGTTATTGAGGTGCTGCGCCCACGAACGGCAAAGATGGCTTTCGCCAGTTAAGTAATTGTTCGTGGTGTTCGCTAATGCGGTGTTCGTGTCGTTAAAGAGATCAAGGTTGTTTTCCCTGACGCGGTTATTCGATAGACGGATGTACTGCCACTCTGTGAAGAGCAAACCGAGCACAAAAAGAACGTTGATTAAAACGATTACGATGTTCGCGTACTTCGCTTTGGAGACTTTGTTCATTTTTTCTTATTTTACATTTTCTTTAGGAAATAAGAAAACCGATATATCATTAGTTTAAGGAACAGGCAGGATAATTCTATGAAAAGAACCAACCGTGTTTTTGCGTTACTAGGCCTTTCTTTTCTTGCGCTCAACGCATGTGGCCAGAACCAAAGCGACAACTTCGTCCCAAAACTAGACACTCAGACCGAGTGCCGCCTAACCGTCAGAGGCCATTACGAGAACTTCGAGGCTTTGACTGCCGAATTCCACAACTTCAACGAATACTATCCGAACGTTGAAATGAATTACGAGTACGACAAAGACCACAAGAAGAACATCTCCCTCTCCTTGAAGGGGGACACGCCTCCGGATATCTTCTTCACCTACCCAACGATCGACTTCTCAGAGATTGACGAGTACACCGAAGATCTTTCTGAAGCGTCACTAGGTTTTGACCTTTCTTGCATCCGTGACAGACTTCTCTATCGCGATTCCAAAAACAAAGTCCCGTACCTTCCTGTCTACACGACTTCCTATGGAATGCTCATCAATGAGAACCTTTTCAAGCAGCACAGCGTCAAGGTTCCTACGACATATGAAGAGCTCATTTCCGCTTGCGACGCGTTTAGCAAAGTGAGTCCAAAAATCTATCCGATGCTCGGTCATGAGAGCATGGTCATGTACCCTCTCTACTTCCCGCATCTTTGTGCCTCTTTGGTTAATAACCAAACCGCGGTCAATGACCTCAACTCTATGGCGCCTAATGCCGGTGAGCACTTACGCGCTAGCTTAGAGGTTGCCCACGACTTCATGAGCAGGGGCTTTGTCGATCTTGATGAATGCTTAACCAACATCGCTGACGATTACGACAAGACCATCAAACGTTTCTATATGGGAGACGTTGCCATGATGCTCGCCAAAGGCGGAACCGTCTCTGGAACCGAAAAGAGAGAAAGCCAGTCCGAGGCCTTCACCAACAACCCATTCAAATATAGTTTCCATCCAGTCCCGTCTACCGACAAAGGCGGATACTTCTATAACACCGTCGACCTTTGTTTCTCCGTTAACAAGAAGAGCCAGAACTTAGACATGGTTAACGAGTTCATGAGATTCCTCATTCGTTCATCCAGTCTCAACCGTATGGCTAAAGCCAAACGTATGATCACCCCATGCAAGGACATGACGTTCGACGAAGTCTATTCCGCGTTCGGAAAGATTGAGCCTAGCCGCATCATCAATCCATCGCAATTAGGCCTACTTGATGCCGCGGATAAGCAGGCGAGAAAAGCCGGCATCGCTGTTTGCCAAAAAGGCATGAGCGTTGACGAGGCCGTAAGGACCTTTGGCTCATTCGAATAACATAAGCAAAAAAGAAAGGGCTCTTTTGAGCCCTTTTTCTTATTCTTTTTGTTTTGCCGATATGGCGAGTGCGCTAGATATCAGAAGTAACGGAAGCACAAGCGTCAGGTTAGGGAAGTAAGACACAAACGCCTCGCCCTCAAGGTGTTTATAGACGAAGTAGTAGAAGCAGTAGCAGCCAATAGCAGAAGCGGCGAACAAGAGGATGATCACGAGGTATTTGAGGGCGGCTTTTCCGCTCTTAGCCTTCTCCTCGCCGAAGATCGCGTCATAGGTTGAAATAGCAAGACGGCCCATATTCGCGGTCATCATGGTCGCGGTGTATGGTTGCTCGTCAAAGGAGGCAAAGCTCTTGGTCAAGAAACCGCCGATGATGGCGATAAGTCCGTTCGAAATGATGTTTGGCCAGGCGAATTTGTCTGGGCTCTTTGCCTCTGGATCGAAAATGGTTGGGATAGCCATGACAACAAGAAGAAGTCCGACGATGACCGAAAGTTCAATAACGTGGTATTTCTTTTCGTTGTTTTTGGCGATCTTGTCTTCGATAAGCCTGGCAAGGAAAACACCGACGGCGAAGAGAACGACAACTGGGATGTATGTTAAAAGTTTGATTGGGGTTCCTTCGACGATGCCGACAACACCATAAACGAGGTTGCCCGTCATCATCATTCCCCAGAATCCGCGGTAGTAAAGAGAATAGGCTTCAAGGAATCCGCCAGCGCAGGTCAAAAGAAGCGCGATTATGAAGCCGGCCCTTGAATGTTTTACGATGGTTTTCTCTTCTTCGATTTTCACGTGGCAAAGTATATAACAGAGACCCTTTTACTCCAATAATTTTTTACATTAATAAAATCATTTGCCTTGAATTAAAGCGGCAAGGAATGACATTATATTTTCGAAGACGTTTTATATTCATAAAAAGATGTCCCATTAACCATGAAGGGGGGTTGATTATGGAATTCTTGAAATTAGCCGAGCAAAGATACTCCGAACGCGCCTTCGATAAGTCGCGCGTCATCGAAGAAGAAAAGCTTTCGAAGATCCTTGAAGCGGGAAGGATTGCCCCAACTGCTTGCAACTTCC
>CAMKAQ010000017.1 GCA_946410525.1 uncultured Caryophanales bacterium
CTTCCGAAGTTCCCACGAAAATAAATTATCCCGTCGACGAGGCGGGATTTTTTGTAAGGAAAAAGCCCCCGAACTTTTCGAGGGCTTTGGGATTTTTTTGATTGGTCGGAACGATGAGATTTGAACTCACGACCCCTACCACCCCAAGGTAGTGCACTACCAAGCTGTGCTACGTCCCGTCTCAAAACATTATATAGAATGCCTATTTTTATTCTAGTGAAGCCATCGAGGTTTTGAGGATTTTTCTTTTTAAAAAGAAATTCTTAGGGTGTTTTTGTTTCGCATATCTATTTTCTTCCCTATAATTTGCTTGTTATGGATACACGCAAAAAGATATTTGTTAAAGGCGCTAGAGAGAATAACCTCAAGAACATCGACCTCGAGATGCCAAAAGAAACCCTTACCGTTTTCACCGGCGTAAGTGGTTCTGGCAAATCGACTCTCGCTTTTGAGACGATCTATGCCGAAGGTCAAAGAAGATACGTCGAATCTCTTTCCCCATATGCCAGACAATTCTTGGGCGGTGTTGATAAACCAGACGTCGATGCCATCGAAGGCCTCTCGCCTGCCATCTCAATCGATCAGAAGACGACATCCCATAACCCTCGTTCAACCGTTGGAACAGTCACCGAGATATATGACTTCCTCCGTCTTCTTTTCGGACGTATCGGCGTGCCATATTGCCCTCATCACCATAGGCCGATTGTCGCCCAGTCTCCTTCCTCGATGACCGAGGCGATCATCAAATACGAAAACGGAACCAAACTCCAAATCCTTTCCCCAGTCGTTAGGCATGAGAAAGGAACCCATAAAGCCACTCTCGATAAACTCAAAGCCGCCGGTTTTGCTAGGCTTAGAGTCGACGGTGAGTTCTATCTCATCGAAGAAGTTCCGGAGTTGGAGAAGAACAAACGCCACGACATCGATATCGTCATCGACCGTCTTGTCGTCAAAGACGACATCCGCTCAAGAGTGGCGGAAGACGTTGAGCTCGCTCTCGATTGGAGCGACGGCTACCTCATCGTCCATACGGATAAAGAGGAAAAGCTCATCTCGAGCAACCATACCTGCCCAGAATGCGGGTTCAGCATCCCAAAGATCGAACCTCGTCTTTTCTCTTTCAACGCCCCATTAGGTTCATGCCCTGATTGCCATGGTGTTGGTCTTAAGCGCAGTGTGGCGGAAGACCTCATGATTCCAAATCCAAAACTATCGATCAATCAAGGTGGTCTTCGTTATTTCAAGAACCAGGTTGGCTCCAATCTTCTTGAATGGCAAACCTTCAAGGTCCTTTGTGAGACCTATGGCATCGATATGAATAAGCCGCTAGGCGAATTCACCGAGAAAGAGAAGAAAATCATCTTCATCGGAAGCGATAAGGAAATCAGCTACACCCTCAAGTCCAGCTCTGGAAACGTCTCCCATCGCAAAGGCTTCATCGAAGGCGTCAAAACGATGATCGAGAGAAGGTATCAGGAAACCACCTCCAAATGGATGATGCCTTTCTATGAATCCTTCATGCGTGATTCCGAATGTGAGACCTGCCATGGCCATAGGCTTAATGAAGCGGCCTTATCGGTCAAGATCAATGGCCTCAATATCTACGAGGTCACTTGCCTCACCATCGAGAAACTCGTCGATTGGGTCAAAGACACCAAAGAGAAACTCAATGAGACCGAACTTCAGATCGCTAACCTCGTCCTCAAAGAAATCCATAACAGAGCCGCCTTCCTTGTCGATGTCGGCCTTAACTACTTAACGCTCGACCGCCTTGCGATGTCTTTAAGCGGTGGAGAAGCCCAGCGTATCAGGCTCGCCACCCAAATCGGATCAAGATTATCCGGTGTTTTATATGTCCTTGATGAACCTTCAATTGGTCTCCATCAAAGAGACAACGCCAAGCTCATCAAGACGATGAAAGAGATGAGAGACCTTGGAAACACCCTCATCGTCGTTGAACATGACGAAGAGACCATGAGGAACGCCGACTTCATCGTCGACATCGGTCCAGGCGCCGGTGTGCATGGCGGCAAAGTTGTCGCAACAGGTTCCCTTGAAGATATCGAGAACACCAAAGAATCCATCACCGGTGATTATCTTTCTGGCAGGAAATACATCGCTGTTCCTAAAGAAAGAAGAAAAGGAAACGGCAAGAAGATCACCCTTAAAGGGTGCAAGTGCCATAACCTTAAGAACATCAACGTTGATTTCCCTCTTGGGACATTCACGGTTGTCACAGGCGTTTCTGGTTCAGGAAAGAGCTCCCTCGTCAATGAGACCCTCTCGAAGATCCTTCAGAAGACCCTCAATCATAGCGATGTTCTCCCAGGAGAATATAAGGAGGCTATCGGTTTAGACAATGTCGACAAAGTCGTCATCGTCGACCAAGAGCCGATCGGCAGAACCCCAAGAAGCAATCCTGCCACATACACGAAGGTCTTTGATGACATCCGTGCCTTATTCGCGGAAACGCCTGAAGCCAGAGCAAGAGGCTTCGACAAAGGAAGGTTCTCCTTCAACGTTGGCGGAGGACGATGCGAAAAGTGCCAAGGCGCTGGCGTCGTCTACGTCCCGATGAACTTCCTCCCAGACGTATATGTTAAGTGCGATGAGTGTAACGGCATGCGTTATAACCATGAGACCCTTGAATGCGTCTATAAAGGAAAGAACATCTATGATGTCCTTGATATGCGCATTGAGGAAGCGGTGAAATTTTTCGAAAATCGTCCGCAAATCGCCCATAAAATTAAGACTTTGTTCGACGTAGGCCTTGGATATATCAAGTTAGGTCAGCCTGCTACGACCCTAAGTGGAGGAGAAGCTCAGCGCGTCAAACTCGCCTTCGAACTCCAAAAGAGGCCAACAGGCAAAACCGTCTACATCCTCGACGAACCGACCACGGGTCTTCATTCGGATGACGTGAAGCGACTCATCAAAGTCCTTCAGAGCATCGTCTCCCATGGCGACACCGTCATCGTCATCGAGCACAACCTCGATGTCATTAAGTGCGCGGACCACATCATCGATATCGGTCCTGAAGGCGGAGACGCTGGAGGAAGGATCATCGCGATGGGCACGCCTGAGGAAGTGGCCAAGGTCAAAGGCTCATACACAGGCCTATACTTGAAGGAAGTCCTTCAAGAGGCAGCAAAGAAAGGTCAATTAGAGTAGAATATCCATATGTCATTCGCATTGCTAATCATCGGAGGCATCCTCTTCTTAGGAGGAATCGCCTATCTAATATACAATTTCATCCGTTTCAACAAAGATCCTTTGACAGACGCTTTCACGAAGAAAGATTGGATCAATTACGTCATTGGCTTAGTGGCAGTGGGCTTAGGTTTCGCTGGCATGCTTGCCTCCGCTTTCGAATTCAATCCTGCTTGGAAAGAGATCGTCGAATTTGAGAAAGGCGCTTTAGCGGGAAGACCAGTCAGCTATATCGGCAATTACCTTAAAGCCGTCATCTGCGGCTTCTTCTTCGCCGTTTTCTTCGCGATGCTTTGGACTTCTTTCTCGGCTACTTTCTACAAGAGAAAGATCGCCGCTTTCGAGCAGAAGTTCTTCAAATGGGCCATGTTTGGCTCAATCGCTCCAGCGATCATCCTCTTCTTCGTTTGGACTGACGCTTTCGGAGCCTATTGGTCATATCCTCTCCCATCTGGAATCTATATTGGCGATGGTGTTGGCTTCTTTACCGCTTTCAGCAAAGGCGGCATCGAAGGCCTTAAGATCGCTTTCTACGCTATCTTCATCCTTAGCGGCGCTGGTATTTCTTATGCCGTTACCGAGCATCACTTATACAAGACCTTCAAGAAACACGAACTCTTCACAACCACTTTGGTTTTCGGTTTTGTCTCTGGCATCATTGGCGCACGTATTTGGTACGTTGTCGGCAACTGGACCAGAGAATTCTCGGGTCGCCCATTCTATCAAGTCTTTGAGATTTGGAATGGCGGACTCACCGTCCTTGGCGGTGTCTTCCTTGGCGTCATCGTCGGTGCCCTTTGGTTCAACCACGAACACAAAGAAGTCGATTGGAGAGTCGCTCTCGATATCGCCGTTCCAACCATCTTGATCGCTCAGGCCGTTGGAAGGCTTGGCAACTTCACCAACGTCGAAGTCTATGGTCAGGCCGTCAAAGTCGAAGGACTTTGGAATCTTCTTCCTTCATATGTCCTTCAGCAAATGAATCTCAGCAATGACGGGGGCGCTTTAGCGGATGGCATGATCCACGTCCCTCTCTTCCTTATCGAGGGTCTTCTTAACCTTGCCGGATATTTCATCATCGCTTATGGTGTGAGAGCCCTTCTTAAGAAGAAACTCGCTCCTGGCGATTTGCTCTCCTCTTACTTCATCTGGTACGGACTTGTCCGTTTCATCCTCGAACCTCTAAGAGACTCTAACTTCAACATGGGTTCCGATAACAGCTGGAGCATCTGCAACTCACTTATCTACATCATCACCGGCGTTGGTGGAATCATCTGCGCTCACTTATATGAGGCCATCAAGGCAAAGAAAGATAAAGGATTGACCCCTCTTTGGGCTTCAATCGCCATTCTTTCGACCCTTCTTTTCCCTCTTCTCCAGAGCGTCTCCTTATCAACCGATAAGGATGGCAGTGGAACCGTCACTCCATTCACTGGCTTTGAGATCATGAGCAAAACGCCTATCTACATCGTCACTTATGTTCTCCTCGCTCTTGCCTTGGTTTGCTTCATCCTAGAATTCGTCTTCTCGAAGAAAGAAGGCAAAGAGAAAGTGACCAAGTATCTCACGATCGGAGGCATGTCTCTTGCCGGAGTGGCAGCCGTTACCATGATCGCCGGTCAGAACGCGATTGAATCGAATGGCCTTTATGTGAATTTATCCTATGGCTTCTTCATGATGATCGCCTTTGCAATCTTAGGAACCGCTATATCCTCATTACCATTCTTTGCCGAAATGCATTTCAATAAACTCAAAAAGGAGGAAGCGCTTGAACCACAAGCCAAGTAGAAATGACTAAGACAGACATCATTATCATCGGTGCCGGTCCAGCTGGCATCTCTGCCGCCTTATATCTCGCTAGAGCAAACGCCTCGTTCGTTTGGCTTGAGAAAGCGGCCCCTGGAGGAAAGCTTCTCAATATCCACGAGGTTGGCAATTACCCAGGCATCCCAAATGCGAATGGCTTTGATTTGGCTATGTCCCTCCTCAAGAGCACCGAATCGCTTGGCGTCTCTTCCATCTATGGCGAAGTCAAAAACGTCCACAAAGAAGACGGCCTTTTCATCGTCGCCACAGAAGAAGAAACCTATTCCGCTTTAGCGATCATCGTCGCTACTGGTTTATCAAACGTCCCAACCATCCCAGGAGAGAAAGAGCTCTTTGGCAAAGGCGTCTCTTATTGCGCCACTTGCGATGGTCCTCTCTATAGAGGCAAGGTTGCCGCCATCTATGGCAAAGGCTTCCAGGCCCTTGAAGAGGCTATCTATCTCCAGGCCCTTGTTGGCAAACTCTATCTCATCACCCCGGAAGAAGAATATCAGGGCGAGGAGATGATGCTTGAATCGCTTTTAAAGAACGACAACGTCACCCTTCTTACGAGCACCAAAATTTCAAAAATCATTGGCGAATCCGCCTTATCTTCCATCGAATGCGAAGGAAAAGATGGGGTTTTTGAGATCAAAACCGATGCCGTTTTTCCTCTCTTCGGAGAGAAGAGCGCATCCGCGTTCCTTTCCCCTTTGAACCTTGAAAGCAACCGTGGCTTCATCAAGGTCGATACGAATATGGCTTCCTCTTGCGAAGGCTTATTCGCAGCAGGGGACATCGTCGACAAAACATTACGTCAGGTCGTCACTGCCGCTTCTGATGGCGCAATCGCTGCCACAAGCGCGTTACAATATGTGAGGAAGGCAAAGAAATAATGGCTGAAAGCGAAAAGATCAAACTTCTTCTTGTCACCGGCTGCTCTGGCGCAGGTAAAACCACCGTCGCGTCAATCGCCGAATCTTTAGGCTATTACATCGTTGAGCAAATTCCATCGTCGCTTGCCCTTTCTTTGATGGACGTCTTTAAGAAAGAGCCACAGACCTATGGCAAGGTAGCCCTCTTCGTCAACCTCGACAAATTCGAGAAGGTCTATAACGCCATCAAAGATGAGGAAGGCATTGAGCTAAAGACTTGGGGACTTGATTGCTCTTTCGATGAGCTGATGTCCCGCTTCCGCCTTACCCGTCACATCCACCCATTGCAGCCTAAGGGCTATACGTTAGAAGAGGCAATCGCCAGCGATAGAACTAACATCGATAAGCTGAGGCCTCTTTTCGATATTTATATCGATACCACCTCGATGAGCGAGAAATACTTCCGCGCCTATGCCGGAACCATCATCGGTGAAGAGAAATCGAAGCTCTTCATCTTCTTCTCCTCATTCGGTTACAAATACGGACTTCCACGTGACAGCGAGATCGTCATCGACGTCAGGCTTTTACCTAACCCGTATTGGGTTAAGGAACTCCGTCCTCTCACTGGCCTAGACCAACCAATCAAGGATTTCATTGGGGAAAGCGAAGTCACGAAGAGATTCTTCAAGGGCCTTTGCGATAACCTCGACCTCTTCTTCGAAGAGACCGTCAAGCAGGGGAAGGGTTTTGCTTCCGTCAACATCGGTTGCACGGGAGGACAGCACCGTTCCGTCTATATTGCCCAGGCTTTATACGAACACTACAAAGACAAATATAAGTGCAGCATCAACCACCGCGAACTTAGCCGCAACGAGGAGGCCGATTAGTGGCCACTAGAGAATCCATATCCTTTGCTAGACTCGTGAAGGAAGAAAGCGCCAAAGCAGAGAGAAGCGTCTCTGAGAAGAAGGCGCTCCTTTCTTCGTTTGTGAGAATCAACGGATATCTAAGAATCAGAGGCAAGCAAGAGGGCTTAGAGCTTTCTAGCGAGAATAGCGCCATCGCCAAATGCGTCTACCAATATCTCCATGAGCTTTATGGAGTCGATGTCAGATTCGCCTACACCAGAAGCGCAGGCTTCCTTAAGAGAATGATCTACCACGTCATCGTCGATGATGAGGCAAGCAAGATCCTTGATGACCTTGAGGTCGATTTCTTTAATCCTGAAAGGCCAAAGAACATCATCTCCAGTTCCGAAGATGTCGCGGCTTACCTCACTGGAGCCTTCCTTGCCGGAGGTTCGGTCAATAACCCAAATTCCCGCTCATACCACCTTGAGATTTCCGTAAAAGATGAAGGATTTGCAAAGTTTTTGCTAAAAATCTGGTCGAAATACCAGCCTCATCCTTTCTCTTGCAAACTAAGCAAAAGAAGGAACCAATTCGTCCTTTATCTCAAGAAGGGAGACGAGATCAGCGACTTCCTTGTCCTTATGGGCGCGAAAGATCAGTGCCTTGTCTTTGAGGATGTCCGAATCAGCAGAGACTTCTCTAGCATCGGCAATAGGCTAAGCAATTTGGATACCGCGAACTACGGTAGGGTTGTCTCAGCCTCAAAAAGACAAATAGACGAGATCAATTACATCTTCAAAAAAGAAGGCAAAGAGAACATCTCAAACCCAAAGCTTCTCGCCTGCATGGAACTCAGGGTCAAAAACCCAGACGCATCTTTAGATGAGCTCTCAAAACTCCTAAGCTCAGAGCTCAATACCGAAATCTCCAAATCCAACATCAATCACCTTCTAAGATATGTGCACACTCACGCGGAGGAACTAAGGAATGGCCAATAAGAACGATGTCCTTTGGCAACTTGGCCGCCGCATAGCCTTCCTCAGGAAGGAGAAGGGCCTTTCCCAGGTTGATCTAGCCGCCGATGCCGATATGGCTAAGAGTTATCTTTCCGAACTTGAACTTGGGAAAAGGAATCCTAGCGTCCTCGTCCTTAGCCGTGTAGCGGCTGCATTAGGAACGACTTTAGAGGAGCTATTCAAAGGGGTCGTTTCTTTAGAAACGCTTTTAAGTTAAGAAGTATGGATAAGAAACGCTATTACGAAACAATCGTTTTCGATTTCAATGGGACGATCATCGATGATGCTTGGTATACCAAAGATGTCCTCAATGAGATGCTTACCATGCAAGGTCACAAAACCGTGACTCTTGATGAATATCGCACCTATTTCACTTTCCCGGTTTTCGACTATTACAAAAAAGTCGGCTTCGTCCTCCCTCCCGAAGGAAAAGATGACTTTGAAGCCCTCGCCAAATACTTCGTCAGGAGATATAGAGAAGGTTTTGATGCCGTCAAAGTCTTCCCTGACCTCCACGATTTCGTGAAGTCCTTCGAAGGAAAGAAAAACCTCATCTGCCTAAGCGCAACAAAACAGAATGAGCTCCTCCTTCAGACGAAGATGGTAGGGGTTGATAAGTATTTCGACAACATCATCGGCACAAGCGACGAATACGCTTCAGGAAAAGCCGGTGTTGCGAAGAATTTCTTCAGCAAAACCCACTTGGATTTATCAAAAACCCTCTTTATCGGCGACACTCTCCATGATGCTGAGGTAGCCAAAGAGTTAGGCGCGGATATCATCCTCATCTCGAGAGGCCACCAAACCAAAGAGGTCTTAGAGAATGGGACCAGCGCCTTGATACTAGACTCCTTAGAAGAAGCGAAGGATTACATCGAATAAGAAAAAACGGCACCGTGAGATGCCGTTTTGTTTTTATCTTTTGGCTTAGTTGCCAGAAGTCATGTTATCGAAGTAGCCTCTGATCCAGACGATTGGGGTTCCTTTGTCGCCAGAACCGGAAGTGAGGTCGCAGAGTGAGCCAATGAGGTCAGCGTACTTACGAGGAGTGGTGCCCTCGGAGGTCATTTTGCCGAAGAGGTTGGCGTCTTTCTCTTTGATGTCGGCAGCGATTGCGGCGCTTAACTCTTCACCAGAGAGGTCTTTGTATTTGCCATCAGCAAGGTATTTGAGCTTGAGCTCGTTTGGAGTTCTGTCAAGGAATGGGGTGTGGAATGGGGAGACCACTGGGTCAGCGAGTTCCCAGATTCCGCCGATTGGATCCTTGAAGGCGCCATCGCCATAGACCATGACTTCGACGGTCTTGCCGGTGAGCTTCTTGATCTCTTCCTGGACTTTCATGACGAATGGCATGCCATCGCGTGGGAAGAGCTTGACTCTGTCTTCGTCGGCTTTGTTGGAACCAAGTAAGCCGTGTTCGCTGTTGTAGCCAGAACCGTTGACGCTATGGGCAAGGATGTCAGCGAGTCCGATGACTTTCTCGGCACCGGCCTTCTTGATGAGCCTGATGGTTCTTGGGGCGGTGTGAATGTCAGCGGCGATGACATTTTTCGTGTATTTGAGAACGGCACGTGGGTCATTTGCGAGGATGATCTCGCATTCGGCACCTTCGGCCTCAACGAATTCTTTGTAGTAGCCTGGGTAATCCATTCCAGTGAATGGGTGACGGATGATACCGAAGAGCTTTCTCCATTCCTCAAGGGTGAAGACGTCCTTGAATGGGTCGACGTTCTTCTCATCGAGAAGGTCGAGGCTGATAAGGCCGTTTCCGACTTCATCGCTTGGGTAGCTAAGGACGATGGTGACCTTGCTGGCTCCACGCGCGATACCTTTTAGAAGGAGGCTGAAGCGGTTTCTCGAAAGGATTGGGAAGACGACACCGACGTGTTTCTTTCCTCCAAAGATGTTTTGGATGTCATCTGCGATGTCAGTGACATTCGCATAGTTGCCTTGGGCACGTGCCAAGACGGATTCAGTGACGGCGATGATGTCTTTATCCTCGATTGGAAGATTGTCTTCCTTGCTCGCGGCTAAAACGCTGTCGACGACGATTTTGGCGAGGTCATCGCCCTCTCTGATGATTGGGCAACGGACACCGATCGACATGGTACCAATGTTTCTTTTCATGTGGTGTTCTCCTTAAACGGACGAGTTATTATAGACACTCAATAGCCAATTGTTGATAAATATTTGCATTTTCCGCAAAAAAACTTTGGCGGCCTCCATACGAGTTTATGAAGAGGTCTTTTTCAATAATTAAGTGGCTGTCTAACTTCTTTTCTATTATAACCCTTCTTCTATTGAAGAAATAATTGTAATTTTCTTTAATAATGGGGTTACCACTAGTATAATTACACCGCAGTCTAATAAGGAGGACATGTAAGAATATGTCAGTAAAGGTTGCTATTAACGGGTTCGGACGCATTGGCCGTCTTGCTTTCCGCCAGATGTGGGGCGCCCCAGGCTACGAAGTCGTCGCCATCAATGATCTCACCAGCCCAAAGATGCTTGCCCATCTTCTCAAGTATGATTCCGCTCAGGGTCGTTACGCTTTAGCCGATAAAGTCACCTGCAGCGAAGACGGAGCCGAAGAAGGCTGGATCGCCGTCGAAGGCAAGAAGATCCGCATCTACGCCGAAAAAGATGCCAACAACTGCCCATGGGGCAAACTCGATGTTGACGTCGTCCTCGAGTGCACTGGTTTCTATACCTCAAAAGAAAAGAGCCAGGCTCACATCAATGCCGGCGCCAAGAAGGTCGTTATCTCCGCTCCAGCCGGAAAAGACCTCCCAACCGTCGTTTTCTCTGTCAACGAGAAGACCTTAACCAAAGAAGACAAGATCATCAGCGCTGCTAGCTGCACCACCAACTGCTTAGCTCCAATGACCAAAGCTCTCAATGACGCTTTCCCAATCCAGAGCGGCATCATGACCACCGTCCACGCTTACACCGGTGACCAGATGATCCTTGACGGACCTCACAGAAAAGGCGATCTCCGCCGTGCCCGCGCTGGCGCTGCCAACATCGTCCCGAACTCCACCGGCGCCGCCAAAGCCATCGGCCTCGTCATCCC
>CAMKAQ010000018.1 GCA_946410525.1 uncultured Caryophanales bacterium
ACCTCTGGAACGTCTTCCCACTTTGTGGATTCCGCATCAGCGACCCTGGTGTAGTAATGGTATGAGCCAAAATCGAGGAAAGAGAGATCTGGGCCATAGTTTGGAAGAGGGAACTTCTCAAAAGTCTTTAAAGACTTCAGACGGTACTCGAGCATCCATTCTGGCTCACCTTTGATCTTCGAGATTTCTCTGACAACCTGTTCGTTTAAACCAACGCCGGTTGAAAAGATTTCCTTCGCTTCGGTTTTGAAATTGTATTTGTATTCTTCTTCAAGGAACTTGGTATCTTCTGTCATATCAGTTTCCTTTCTTTTCGAGGTCCTCAAGCATCTCTTTGAGAGCTGTCCAACCCATGGTTGCACAGTGGATTCTTGCGGCCTGTTTTCCGGTATTCATGAAGACGATAGCCTCATCAAGGACCGAGTCGTCGTATTCCTTCTCGTCGATCATCTTGAGGTATTGCTCAATCATGTATAAAGAGTCTTTGTAGTCTTTGCCGATGCACTGCTCACAGACAATGTCTGTGGAAGCGGTTGAAATCGTGCAGGCGGTTCCCTCCCACATCGCATCGACAACCTTGCCATCAGACGACTTCAAATAGATATCGATGTCGTCGATGCAGTTGACCGCGCTTGAATGGGTCTTGGTGTATCCTTCGCCAGTTGGGACGCCTTTATGGCGAGGGTTTGAATAATGGTCCATGATGATTTCACGCATCATCTGGGGATTAAGCTCAAAAGTAGGCATCTAAGAACTCCTCCTTTGCGTGTTTGACGGCATCGACAAGGACGTCGATGTCTTCTTTGGTGGTATAGAAGTAGAAGCTTGCGCGGATGGTCGCTGGGGTGCCAAGGAAGTCATTAAGGATCTTGGCGCAGTGATTGCCAGAGCGGCAAGCGATACCTTTGCTATTGAGGAAGGTCGCGCCATCTTGGGCAAAGACACCGTTGATGTTGAAGGTGACGATACCCGCTTCGGAATCTTTGTTATAGATGGTTACGTTTCCGGTCTTCTCTAACTGTTCGACCGCGTATTTCTTAAGTTCTTCTTCGTGGGCGTTAATGTTCTCGAGGCCAATGTTCATGATGTACTTCACAGCCGCATCAAGGCCAATGATGCCTTCGAGGTTGACGGTTCCGCCTTCGAATTTGACTGGAGCGTCAAGATATGTGGCTTTGCCACACATGTTGAATCTCGCGTTCATTCCGCCACCGGTCATGAATGGATCGGTCTTCTGAAGAAGGTCGTATTTTCCATAGAGGACGCCGATGCCGGTTGGGCCGCACATCTTGTGTCCGCTCATGGAAAGGAAATCGCAATCAAGATCTTTGACGTCGATCTTCATGTGAGGCGCGGATTGGGCGCCGTCGACAACAAGGATCGCGCCGTGTTTGTGGGCAACTGCGGCGAGTTCTTTGATTGGGGTGACATAGCCAAGGACGTTGGTGACCTGGGCCACTGCAACGATCTTGGTCTTTGGACCGATGGTCTTCTCAAGGTTTTCGGCAGTAAGTCTTCCTTCTTTTGTAAGAGGGATGAATTTGGTGACCGCACCTGTCATCTCGCAGACCTTGTACCAAGGAAGGACGTTTGAGGCGTGCTCCGCTTCGGTAAGAAGAATCTCGTCTCCCTCTTTGAGGAATTTGGCGCCATAGCCAAAGGCGACGAGGTTGATCGACATGGTGGTTCCAGCCGTGAAAACAATCTCTTTGGACTCAGCGTTCAAGAGCTTGGCGAGGGTGTTTCTCGCTTCGGCGATTTTCTGGTCCATGTTGTAGCAAAGATCGTAGTCGCCACGGTGGGAGTTGGAGGTCTCGTGGGTGTAATAATTTGAAATGGCATCAAGGACACAATCAGGTTTGAAAGTGGTCGAGGCATTGTCTAACCAGACGAGTGGTTTGCCTTGCATTTTGATGCCGTTTCTAAGCATCGGGAAATCGTTTCTCAAAGATTTGAAATCAATCATTTTAGAAACCTCCTTCAATGATGGAATCGATGCGATTTTTCACATTTTCATCAGCAAATCCCGCTTCGATTGGTCTAAGGTAGCCTGAAGCGATGAGTCGTTTTGCCTCTTCTAAAGAGACGCCACGGCTTTGCAGATAATAGAGATGTTCCTCGTTAAGACGGCCAACGACTGCGGCGTGTGACGCGCTCACATCGTTGTCATCAATGACGAGGGCCGGGGAAGCAACGCCATCGCTCTTTGGATCAAAGACGATGATCTTTGCAACCTGCTTGGTGTTAGTTTTAACAGCGCCTTTTTCGATGGTGCCAGTCCCTTTGAAAATGAGACGGCTCTCATCTCTTGCGATGCCATAGTTAGACATGCTTGCGGTCGTGTGAGGCGCACTATGGATGACAGAAGTGATGAACTCCTTCTTGGAATCCTTGGTGCCCATTGACGAAAGATGCCAATTGCACTCAGCACCTTCTTCGAGAAGCTCAACCAAAACCTCAATCTTGCCCTGGAAGACACTGAAATCAGCCATGTAGGCTTCGAAGTCAGCGTCGCGATGGACTTTAACGACGATCTTGGAGCTTTCGAGTTTCTCAAAAGACGCGATGTTGAGGGTCAACTTCGTGTCTTCCGGAACATCAATGCTTAACGACGCAGGAAGGTTATCAATGTAGGAAAGGATTTTCTCACTTCTCATTTTTGACAGCTTCTCTAGTTGCGCATACGCCAATCGAGACCTGGTTCATCGCTGGATTGATCTCTTTGGCGACTTCGATGCCGAGCTCGGTTTTGATCCACTCATAACCTTCGGTATCGACACGTTTGATAATCTCTGGGCCACCTGAGACGACGATGCGTCCGTTGATGATGATGGCGGCTCTGGTTGGTTTCACAAGATCAAGTAATCTTGCGTAGTGGGAAATGACAAGGATGCCTGCTCCCCTGGCGTGCTCTTCGTTAATGACATCAGAGACGACGTTGATCGCATCAACATCAAGACCGGAGTCGATTTCGTCGAGCATAGCGATCCTTGGTTTGAGGAGTCTCATCTGAAGGATCTCGTTGCGTTTTTTCTCACCACCGGAGAAACCTTCGTTGAGGTTACGGGAATTCATCTCAAATGGGATGCCGACCTCTTTGTAAGCTTTCTCAAGCTCACGGTAGAACTGGAAAAGGGCCATTGGTTTTTCACGATGTGAATTCATGGCGGCTTTATAGAAATCCGCGCTGTTTAAGCCAGGGATTTCGGCTGGATACTGCATGCCAAGGAATAAACCAAGCTGGCTGCGTTTATCTGGTGACATGGCCAAGACATCCTGGCCATCGAAAGTGATGGAACCTCCATCAACGGAATATTTTGGATCACCCATGATGGTGGCGATCAAAGTGCTCTTACCGTGTCCGTTTGGACCAAGAAGAGCAACGGTTTCGCCCTCATCCATCTCAAAGTTAAGTCCTCTGAGAATCGATGTCCCTTTAACGGAGACATATAGGTCTTTGATAATTAGTTTTGCCATAGCAACCTCCTAAAAGGCGTGAATATTCTAAAACCCTCAACTTAAACTCACAATCAATGTAGTAAAAAATGTTACAAATAGCATCAAAAAACATAGTTTTTGGCATTTATGAAGCCCGCATCGTGAGTTTTGGAAATTTTGTTGTTGCACCAATTCTCTTAAGAGAATAGACTTATCTAGCATCGTTTGTGCAAGGAGGAACGAGTCCACACTTATGAAGAAAACGAAATGTGCTCTCGGCCTGGTTGCGTTTGCTACCTCTGTTATGGCCCTTTCGGGCTGCGGCAGAGCCACCGCTTCCAAAGACGGCGTCATTATGACCTACACCGACGCCAACGGAAACCGCACCAGCTATACGGCCGAGGACTTGCTCAAGAACTATCAGTCTTACAGCAGTTCTTTGAGCAGCGAATTTGACAAGATCTATGAAGTTCTTGTCCGTCATTATTATGACCAGGACGCTCAGTCCACTAAATTAGCTTCCCTCAAAGCGGAAGCCACCAATAAGGTTTTGTCCGACAAGCAGAAAGCAGAAACCAATGCTGCCAACAACAAGACCTCTTACGAAGCTGAATTCCAAACCTATTTGGATGCCGCTAACGTCGACAACGTTGACCAGCTTTATGAAAAGTATCTCTACGACGAAGAAAAGGCTGACTTCCAGAACGAGATCTATAACACCTACGGAACCGGCGACAGCAGCGTCAACGGTTACGAGGCTATGAAGAATGGCTATTACATGAATGGCACCACCCTCACCGAAGCCTTCCCAGAATCCAAAGATAGCAATGGATTCGTCTGGGGCCGCGGCTCTGAAGGCTGGCTTGGCACTCAAATGCCATACCACATCCGCCACATCCTTATCAAACTCAATGGCGGCGGTGATAAGAAATACACTCAGGATAGAATCGCTGAAACCGCTAACGAAGGCGGCGAGACGACCAAGCTCACCTCGACCCTCTTCCGTTTAGCCGGTGCCACCATCGGCGCCGATGGCAAATTAACCACCGATACCGATCGTTGGACCTTCGGTTCCATCGCCAAGAGCTTCTCCGACGATGAAGGAAGCGCCAAGAACTTTGGTGAATACGGCATCATGGAAAAGACCATGGCTCAGGACCTTGTCCACGAATTCAAACTTGGCACCTATGCCTTTGAATCCCTTTATAGCGCGAGAGAGAAAGCTTCTCCAGAGGCCTACAAGCTTATGCCAGGCCTTGAGGAAGACGCTGCCAGTGCCGCTGATGTCGACACCAAGCAGACCCTTCTCGACAGCAACACCACAGTCTATGACTACTTTGCAAACTTCGATGATGATAACGATGGCCATGCCGACGGTGTAGGTCAAATTCCGTTCGGCGCCGCTATTGCCTTATATGATACTAAGAAGGTCGTCACTGATGCCGCGGGCAACCCTGTCTGGAACGACAATCAGGATTCTTTCTATCCAAGAAACGTCATCTATAACAAGTACTTCAACAAACACAACGTCTGTGTCATCACTCCAAACGTCATCGGCAGCAACTACAAGTCCGCTCTCCTTGACGACGCGAGCAAAGCTTCCGCCAGAACCATCCTTGGTGGTTATACCTTAAGCGCCGATGGCAAGAGCGTCACTGCTGAAGACTTCAAGGGATCCTATAGCGCCCAGCTCGGTGCTCTCCCAGGATTCAGCGTCGACACCAAGAACGTCCTTTCCGGTGCCGATTTCGAACACAACGTTCTCACCAACGAAAAAGGTCAGGTTGTCTTAGCCGTCAGAGCCGGTGCCGGTTCTAGCTACCAGGGCATCCACTTCATGACCGTTGAGAGAAGCGCCCTTAACAAATACGGTCTCAAACTCGATGGTGCCAAATACGTCGAAGCTACCGCTGCCGACCTTGGAACCGTTACCGATCTTGGAACCGTCGGTGGAAAGAAAGCCGAGAAGATCGCCTACACTGGCGCAGCCACTTCCCTTTCCGACTACTACACCCCATATGCTCCAAACGAAGTCGACTATCCAAAGTATGGCGAGAACAAAGCCGTCAATACCTACGTCAACTTCAATAAGACCGAGACCAGCGAGTGGTCCGATCGTGTTAAGACCATCACCAGTGCCATCACTGGTTTCAACAGCAACCTTAACACCTACTACTTCCAGAGACTTTGCGAGAGCGGTGCCATCACCTTCGCCGACAAAGACCTTGAAGATTCCATCAAGAACTTCTCCGTTACCAAACGTCAGAGCTCTGTCGATGACAACTTCGAGACCTGGAAGAAGAACTGGCTTGAGTACGCTGAAATGCTCGAAGCCCAGCAAGCCCAGCGTTTCGAGAACTTCGGAACCATCAAGGGCGAGCTCATCACTGAGTTAGCCGCTATCTCTTATAGCCAGGCCAACCAGGATGTCCAGACCCTCGACGTCACCGTCGCCGGCACCAACAACTTAGCCGGACTTTGGAAGGAAGGAGGAGCCTGCTACTATGGCAAATAATTTCAAAAAGGTTTTAACCTTAACCGCCGCTGCTTTAGCGTTCGGACTCACCAGCTGCGACCAAGTCGAAGCTAAGCTCCCAGAAGACAAAAACGTCCTCACCTTTGCTGATGGCGAGGAAGTCTACAACAACCAGCTTTCCAAAATCTACGATGCCCTTGTGAGCAGTGGCGACACCAACTCCCAGCGCATCCTCAACAACATCCTTTACCTCTATAGTGAAGCCACCTTTGGTTCCTTCTATGATGTGATGGATGGCACTACCGTCAAAGAATACGGCATCAAGAGTGCCGTCGAAGGCGGTGAGGCTGGTGCAGCCTTCTCCTCCTACATCGAAGCCCACAAGGCCATGCAGGTCATCGAGAATGGCTCCATCAACAAATCCAAATCCTTCACCAAGGTCAAGAACATGTACGCCGAGATCATCGGCCGTATCTACAAGCTCTTCTACAGCTACGTCCTCGATGCCTCTTATCAGGATAGATCCCGCTTCTGCGAAGAGAAGTTCTACCAGGCTCAGGTCAAGAACTACTATGATCTTGGCGCTGCCTACTACACCACCGATGAGGCTAACTACTATGTCCCAGTGAACGGTGCTTTCCGTCTTGATGACACTTACACCGCTGACGATCAGCTCAAAGATTACTTCAAAGATCTCTTCGCCACCTATAAGAACTACATCGAGCTCAACATCCTTCCAGACATCTATAGAAGCGAGTTAACCGCTCAGTACCTCTACACCCAGAACATCTACCAGATCCGTAACACCATGGCTCGTAAGATCGACTATGTCGCTCTCAGCGAGAACAGTGACTATAACGGTAAAGTCAAAGACTTGATGAACGCTTACTGCAAGCTCATCGTCAACGCTGGCAAGCAAGACACCTATGACTTCACCTGGTTAGACAGAGTCAACAAAGGCGCTGAAGCCACCATCATCGCTGATGCCCAGGCCCAGGCCCTCTATGCTGAAGCTGGCTGGACCCTCAGACACATCACCGTCGGTGGTCAGAACTATGACTACTACTGTGAGTCCGTCTTCGGAACCACCTGCCTTAAGTACCAGAAGCTTCTTGATAAGACCACCCGTGACGAGACTGAGCTCTCCAACATCGAAGCTGACTTCACCTCCAACGGCGCCTACACCAAGGAAACCGGCTTCAAGATCAAACTCAACCAGCTCCTTGCTGACAACAACACCGAGTATGATTGGTACACTTCCGGATCCCTCAATGGCATCCCAGCTGACATGGCCACCCGTGCCTTCAAGATTCAGGTTGCCAACGAGCTCGATGACGATGACGCCACCGAGAGATACCTCCGTAAGATCGCCGATGACGGTGCCACCACCAAGAACGCTTACTTGATGCCAGCCAACTATGAGACCGGCACCGAATACCCATACTTGGTCCAGGATTCCAGCAAGTACTACATCGTCAAAGTCGAAGAGGCCACCAAGGCCGCTAAGCTCAATGAGAGCTATATCAACGACTACTATGGCGACGAGAAGGCTGAGATCATCGCCCGTAAGATTGCTTACAGCTTAAGCAGCTCTGACACCTGGAAGAAAGCCGCCAACACCTACTACGTTGAGCAAATGGCTTCCATCTTCCACGATGATTACGTCCTCGAGTACTTCGAGCACACCTTCCCAGAGATCTTCGAGAACTAAATCTCGATTCTCAAAACAAAAAATTGAGGCGGTTAATTCCGCCTCTTTTTTATACCTATTATTAATAAGGATATATAATTACTTAGAACATTCGAGGTTACATTATGAAAGACGTATTTTGCCGTATCATCGATGGGGAGATCCCATCAACCAAGGTCTATGAGGATGATGACGTTCTCGCCATCCTTGATATCTCTCAGACCACGAAAGGGCACACTCTCGTCATTCCTAAGAAGCATTATGATAACTTTTTAGCTTGCCCACTTGAGACCATGGAAAAGGTCATGGCCGTCGCTCAAAGAATCGGACAGGCTGAGATGGGTGTATTAGGCGCCAAAGGCGTTAACATCCTTACCAACGTGGGTGAAGTCGCTGGACAAAGCGTCAACCACTTCCACGTCCACGTTATTCCTCGCTACATCGGTGGCGAAGGCGGATTCCAAATCACCATGAAAGGACAAGACACATCCGGAATGGATCTGCCTCGTCTTGCCATGCAGATTTCTGACAAACTTAAGAACGAATAATTATTCGCGGTTCTTCTTCTCGTAAGAAGGAACGTAATAGGCTCTCCCATCGAGAGCGAAGATCTTTTCGGTGAATGACCCTAGGTCGGCGTTTTCGACTGCCTTGTCGACGATGTTCATCTTCGCATCGAAGTCATCGATCATGGCAAGGGCTAAAGCCTCTCTGGTAAGAGGAGGGACTGGTGAGCCGAATTCTGGCTTAGAGTGATGGGAGGCGATCATATGCTCGAGGAGGGTGAGCTTCTCGCCTTCGATCTTGAGTTCTTTGCAGGCCATTCTGATTTCAGCGACCATGATGGAGATATGGCCAACCAAGTTTCCTTCGATGGTGTACTTGGTGGCGATTGGACCAGATAATTCGATGGTCTTTCCAAGGTCATGGATGAGAGCGCCGGCAATGACCCAATCGCGGTTGAGTTTGGTGTAGAGCTTACAGACCTGCTCCGCTAAATCGGCCATGCAAAGGGAATGATAAAGAAGTCCGCTGGCGAAGTTATGGTGATTCCTCACCGCGGCTGGATGGATGACGTATTTGTCGTGGAACTTGTTAACGAGATAAGTGACGATCTTCTTAAGGTCTTCGTCCTTAAGGGATTCGATGTAGGAATCGAGTTTCTTCTCAAGTTCTTCCCTTGGGACAGGAGCCTGAGGGACGAATTTGGTGACATCGACATCAGAGACGGAGACTTGGGCACCAGAAATGATTTTGAACTGAAGGGTTCCTTTGTATTTGAGGACCTCTCCTTCAACGGCGACGATGTTGCCTTCTTTGAAGACCTCTAAATCACCATCGAAAACATCCCACTTCTTTCCAAGGATGGATCCGGTTGAGTCCTGAAGGGTGACGTTAAGATAGCTTCTCCCTTGGGTGGTGACGCATTTGTCGACCTGAGTGACAAGCAATTGGTTGAAGACGTGCTGACCGTCTTCGAAGTCTTTGATCATTTCCATTTATAGTACCTCCTCTAGGTATTGGTTAATGCTTTGGATCTCGTAGCCTTTTCTGGCTAGAGCGGCAAACATATGTTGCCTTAAGTCGTAACCCTCGTATTTGCGTTTATATTGTTTTAAGAGGGTTTCGCCGGTGATTTTTAGATTTTTGGATTCGTTTTTGCTGCTCTTTTTGTAATTAGAGACCGCTTTAGAAGCGATGTCATATGAGAAGCCTCTTCTTTGAAGCGCCTCAATCGCTTTGGCGATTTTGGCGTTATACGGATACTTGTCGTACTTCTTCTCGATTTGAGTGGCTGCTGTCTTAGCGTGTTCAAGCTCATGGGTGAATCTAAGTGAGTTCACGATCTCTGGAGCGATCACTTTCTTGTGGAGAAGATCGTCTTTGATTCTCTCTTCGCCATAAAGGAGATTCTCTTTCTCCTCTTTGTATTCTTTGGCGAGTTCTTTGTCATTAAGAAGGTCCGCTTTCTTTAAGCGAGTTATCACGTTGGCGACGCTTTGTTCCTCTTTCTGTTTGGCCTTGAGTTTCATGACGATCTCGAAGGTGCTGTAGCAGCCTTTGGACGCTAAGGAGAGGCCATACTGGTAGAGGCTATCCTGTTTAATCTTGAATAAGAGTTCCTGATATTCCTTGGATGAGAGCTCTTTGCCAACGTAGAGATAGTAATCACTGAAGACGTCTTGGCTGATCTCCACTTTATCCGCGCCGAAATAGACACTCACCTTTCTCTTCTTCGGAGAAAAGGAGATCTTGGTTATCGTTTTACCAGTTCTTTTTGATGGCGCGTTCATAGACGTGCAAAATCCTTTCGTAGAAAGATTCCATGGAATATGGCTCTAAGCCTTCGATGGCTTTGGCAATGACTTCTTTCTTTTTCTCCGGATCGAGCGAAGAAACCATCTCTAGCTTCTTTGCCATATCGACTTCATCGACGAAGAAGAAACCATTCTCATTGTCGGTGATGGTGTTCTTCAAAGTGTCGTCGTAGCGGCAAAGGAGAACGATGCCAGAGGCCATCGCTTCCATGAAGGTGAGGCCTTGGGTTTCAGTAATCGAGGCGGAGACGAAGACATCGCCTAGGTGGTAATAGAGAGGAACGGTATCTGGTGAAACAGGTCCAACGAAGCGGACATTCTCAGAAATGCCAAGCTTTGTGGCAAGGGCTTTAAGCGGTTCGAGAGCAGGCCCTCCTCCCACTATAACAAATAGAGTCTTTTTCTTCGGTTTTTTGTATAAATATTCGGCATAGCCTTTGATGCAGATATCAATCGACTTCTCTTTGGCGACACGGCCAATAGAAAGAACGACATAAGTGTCATCGCTAATGCCAAGGTCCTCTTTGAGTTCCTTAAGTCTTTCCTGGTCGACGTTCTCTTTCTTGAACGCGTCGAAATCAATACCAGTTGGAATGACGTTGATGTAGGAATCGACGTTGATAAAACGCATGTATTCCTTGATCTTCTGGCTTGGGG
>CAMKAQ010000019.1 GCA_946410525.1 uncultured Caryophanales bacterium
GTCCAATTTGAGATGCTCATCTTTTACCTCTCACCCATATAGACAACTAAGAAGGGTGAAAACGCTCAATCATCTTTATTTTAGGGGAAACGAAGAAAAAAGAGGATTGCGATTGCAACCCTCTTTCACGTTAGCGGACCACTACGCTAATCGTGACCTGCGAGAGACTTCCATTGATCGGAGTTCATAATGGTGTCTCTGATTTCAAATACAATCGGGAATAAGCCCTGTATTTCGTAAGAAGGATAATTAGAGTTTGGATCGATATCCGGAACATTGGTCATCTCAATCTCTTTGTCATCGAGAGTGATCTTAAAATCATTCATTCGAGAGGAGATGTCTTCAGAACCCTCATACGCATAGGTGTCATAGCAATAGATGGACATTTGCTTGGCCTTTTCGTAAACTCTCTCGAGATTTGGGTACTCAAACGATGTGTAATACTCAGTAGGGATTACGCTTTCCCCATTTAAGGTGGTTAGGAAACCGCCATCTTTGCTTTCGTAGTAATACTTGTAATCAGGGCCCCAGGCAAGCGAGAAGGTGAATTCCTCAAGAGGGACGGCGAGATGGCCGTATTTCCTTAAAGATGTGCCGTCGACCGTTTTGGCAACTTTCTTGATATCATCCTTTGAGACCTTTCCGTCTTCATAGGCTTTTTTGAGGGACCAGGCACCTTCCCCTTCGATCCAGGCGATCAAGCTATAGGAAGGGTCAGGAAGGCTGCAAACGTAAGTGTTGGCGATGTAAAAATGCTCGACCACGCAGGCAGATGCAAGACCAGGGATGTCCAAATGAGCGGCCATGACATGCACTTTCTCGTTATAAATGCCGAAGTAATGGTAAATGTGGTAATACTCAGCGTATTTTTTTGAACAATCTTTGCAGACCTTCTCAACTTGCTCGGCGGTTAGGTAATTGCCATAGGCCTCATAGACGCGATGCTTGCTTAGGCCCGTGCAGGATGAGCAAATCATGCAGGCGAATAATAAGGCTAATAAGTGTTTCTTGTTCTTCATGAATTTGACCTCCCTCTAACTATAAGACATCTGAGATAACAAAAAGTGTTCAAAAATCTTCAGCAAATCCCAATTATTTACAAATTACAAATAGTAGACTACATCATCTTCCGGGATGGTGATGGATTTCCACCCATCAGAACCTTCGACCGTTGTCTTGATCTCGTAGACGAGTTCCAAAAGCTTCTTGCACTGAGGAAGATAGTCATCGAAATTCCCTCCAAGGGTGATGCCCTCTATCTTGATGCTCATATCCCCAACAGCCAATTGGCAATAGTAGACAGGGTTTTGGGCATAAGTCCTCCCATCCCAGGTCTGGTATGGGTTGAATCTCGAAGGATATGAACCCATATCCAAAGCCTTAATCTTCTCAAACAAACCTTCTATATTTGGGTAATAGAAAGTGGCGTCATAGACGTGTTTTCTCCCATATCTCTCGATGGTTCCGCTATCGCTCTGATAATGGTTATCAAAGCCATGTCCCCAATCCAAGGTGAAGCAGAAATCATCTAGCCCAATGTCGAGAGTTTTGTTCTCGCGGATGTGTAAGTGGTTCGCCTCCTCCATGATCGATTTCATGTTCTCGTCGGTGATGGTGCCTTTAATATAAAGATCCGTTAGGTCGAACGACCCTTTCCCTTCAATCCAAGCGTTCAAGTAGTATAGCTCGCTTGGGAAGTCGCAAATATAATAGCCGCAGCAAGAGGCGACGGTTTCTACTGCTGGGTATTCGTATCCGTCCCCCACTGCGTCGTATCTCACAATATTGACATGAACGTTTCCGAAATAGCCGAGTTCGCCATATTCCAGATAGATCCGGTCAGGCGTGCATCCGTTGCCGACTCTTGCGGCGAAAGTCTTGCAAATCTCCTTGACCTGGGTCGCACTATAAGGGCCAAAAGCCTCATAGACGCGTGTGCCAGATTCTTCATTGCATGGTCCAATGCATGAGCCCAAAGCAAGCGCGAACGTAGCGGTCAAAAGGAAGTTTGTCTTTTTCATGGTTCTTGTCTCCTCACTAATAGGACGTTTGAAAAGCGAAAAACGTTCAAAAATCTTTTACAAATCCCAGTTATTCTTTAAAAAGGGGCCACTTAGGGTCCTTTGGTTAAGAATTAGAAGCCGATGTTTCCGAAATACTCGAGAATCGTTTGGTTGACCGTTTCAAGGTTCTTTGAAATTGCCTTGGAGGCCGTTCCTTGTTTACAAAGGAAAAAGCCACTTCTATAATTCAAGCATAAACAATTAACGGGTTAATTTTATTTGTGCAAAAAAACTAAACCCGGGAAAGAGAAATTATGAAAAAGAAAATTCTTCTTGTGAGTCTTCTTACTGCCGGTATGCTTTTCTCCTGCAGTGAGCCAACTCCAACCACCAGCGAAAGCGGTTCCACCCCAGCTGCTAGTGTGAGTGCCCCAAAGAGCACCCCAAAGAGCTCCGCTTCAGCTGCTCCAAAGTACAAGGTCACCTTTGACCTCAACTACACCGGAGCTCCAACTGCCACCAACAAAACCACTGGCAACGATGGCAAAGTTACTTTACCAGCCGATCCAGTGAAGGAAGACAGCGTTTTCCTTGGTTGGAACACCAAAGCCGATGGAACCGGCACTGCCGTCACCAAAGATAACGTCTACACCGCTGACACCACCGTCTATGCCAAGTGGCACCACCACCAGTATGGCGCCGCTGCCGAGCGTGCTGGCAGCCTCACCGCTGAACCATACGAGACTCCAAGCAAGAGCGCTTCTTCTACCTGCTCCGAGCTCGACAGCTGCGGCATGACCAAGATCTCCTGGAGCGCCCTCAACATCATCGAAGCTGAGTCCGCCAAGTTCGACAAAGCCACCGATACCATCCGCTTCAATGGACCAGTCCACAAAGACCAAGCCGAAGATGATTTAGGTTCACACCTCGTCTACGAGATCTATTCTCCAAAAGCCATCGCTAGCGCTTCCCTTTACATCACCGCTACCTGGCACACCCAGGCCGCTACCTATTGGGCCAAGGAAGAAGGCGACACCGCTAAAGGCTATGAAAAGAACGAAGCCGGCGAGTGGTACCGTCCAGACTATCGTTGGGGCCTCAAAGTCAACGACACCGTTGCTGTCCTTAACGAAGCTGAGCACAAGAGCCCAGAGTCCGGTGAGACTTCCGAGCAGAAGATGCCAACTACCTTCGCTTTACAGCAAGGCATCAACAAGATCGATCTTTACACCTATGGTGGATATCGTGCCAAGATGACCGCCATGAAGATCCTCGGCAAATAAGCTAGCCAAATCTTGAATTAAGAACCTTGAGTTAACCTCAGGGTTCTTTTTTTACGCACAAAAAAAGACTGACGATTGTGTCAGTCTTAGTTCTGCCGAAATGACGCGAAGACCTCGATGCTAATCCTTTATTATCTTTTGGAATCTGAACATGCCATCCATTCCTTCCGGCATATCCTTATCTTTTAAGAATTTTGTGTAGAACTCCACGATATGGAAACCTAGTTTGTTGACGTAGAAATGAATGTTTCGCTGCTCAAAATATGGAGTTACCGTTTCCCAGACTTTGACATCTGAGTGGATTCTCTCTATTTCTTTCCAGGCTGCTTGCCCTATTCCTTTGGAATGGTGGCTTGGGTCAACGAAGAAAATGTCGAGTTCGCCTTTCCCATCTTTGACGTTGATGATGATTCCACCTACTTTTTTGTCTTCATCGAAAATCCGGTAAGCGATAGCACCTTCCTTATGGATTGAGCTATGGATGGTTTCTCTTGAGATTATCTCTCCTTCTTCTTCATATTGCTCTTCCATCTCACTTTGGGAGAAATACTGCTCTGCCCCGTATTTGAAAGCGTGCTGATTGTCTTTGATGAAACTCTCTTCATCTTCCGTCTTTAGTAACTCTAATCTCACTGACATTGTTTGACTCCTTGGGGCAAATAAAAAGCCCGTTAAACGAGCTCACTCGGCATCTTATCCAACAGGCGGCCGACAATATGTCTCCCCTACGCTACGGCGTACAGTCCTCTGATGCAACGCCATTATAAAGGAATAAGAGAGAAGTTGTTATATCTCTTTGATGACTTTCGCAGGGTTTCCGCCTACGACAACATTATCAGGAACGTCTTTGGTTACCACTGCACCTGCTGCGACAACGCTATTCTCACCGATTGTCACACCTGGGCAGATGATCGCGCCTATGCATATCCAGGCGTTCTTTTTGATCGTGACTTTTTTGAAATAGAACTTATGGTGTCTTTCTTTGAGGTCGTGGTTGACGGTAGCGATTCTGACGTCTGGACCAATGAGAGCCCCATCTTCGATTTCAATGATGCCCGCAGATAGAAGGGTGGCACCTTTATTGATCGTGATGTCTTTTCCGAGTTTGACGCGGCAGCCATTATCGCAATAGAAAGGAGAGACGATTGACACTGAGTCATCTATCTTTGTTTGGAAAAGCTCATCCAAGAGCCCTTTGTAATCGGGATCGGTTGGCTTTTTGTTAGAGATTTTTTGACTTAGGTCATGAGAACGGATTATTTCCTTAAGGCCATCCTCAAAATATGGCTCGTCATTACGGGCTTCACCGTATTTGTCTACTACTTCAAAAAAGCGATTCATCAATATGATTTTACTTCGTTTTATTTAGAAAGGACTGACAATCGTATCAGTCCTAATTAAGCAAGAGAATCCCTTTATTTCTTAAAAGCACTTGTTCCCTCTGTTTTTATAGCATTCGCTTGGGTTGTTGCTCTTTTTGCAATGGTAGCAAAGCTCATTCTTTATTAAGGAATCGCCGAAATACTCATTGAGGTTCATTATGGTTGTCTCCGCGATGTTATCAAGGGCTTCTTTGGTGAGATAGGCTTGATGGGAGGTGATGATGACGTTAGGCATCGTGATTAATAGCGATAAGACGTCATCCCCGATGATTTTGAAGGAATTGTCTTTATAGAAGAGATTCGCTTCTTCTTCATAGACATCAAGGCCAACCGCTCCGATCTTCTTTTCTTTTAAGCCTTCCAAAAGGGCTTTTGAGTCAATTAGCCCACCACGGGATGTATTGATGATCATGACCCCTTTTTTCATTTTCTTGATCGTGTTCTCATTGACCATATGATGGTTTTCTTGGCTAAGAGGGCAATGCAAAGAGATGATGTCGCTCTTTTCGTATATCTCATCTAGTGAGACATAATTGAGTCCGCTATCCTTGATTGGGTATGGGTCATAGCAAATGACATTCATGTTGAAGCCTTTTGCGATGTCGATGAAGACCCTGCCGATCTTGCCAGTGCCGACAACACCGATCGTTTTGTTATTGAGGTCAAAACCTTTTAGCCCTTCGAGATTGAAATTGAAGTCTCTTGAGCGGATGTAGGCTTTGTGGATGTGACGGTTGAGGGAAAGAATCAATGCAAATGCATGTTCTGCGATCGCGTGAGGAGAATAGGCTGGGACCCTAGCGATATGGATCTTGTGCTTATAGGCGCTTGCTAAATCAACGTTGTTATAGCCAGCGCACCTTAAGAAAACGCCATGAATGCCAAAAGATTCAAGTTGAGACAATACTTCATCATTAAGCTCATCGTTCACGAAGCAAATGACGGCGTCAGAACCTTTGGCTAATATTGCAGTATCTTTGGACAAACGGTCCTTGAAGTAGACGAAATCAAATTGTTCTTTGTATTTATCAAATGACTCAATGTCATATTTTTTAGCGTCGAATATTGCGATTTTTTTACTCATAAAACCACCTCGATTACAATTAACATTGTAGCAAGATTTCTCAGCAAAATGATTAAGGACGCATTAGATTGTTTTTCTCGTCAAAAAAAGGACTGACAATCATATCAGTCCTAAATTTTCGATTGGTGACCCAGCCGGGAATCGAACCCGGGATTCAACCTTGAGAGGGTTGCGTCTTAGCCGCTTGACCACAGGGCCGTGCCACATATTAAAGCATTGACGCTCTAACTTTTCAATAGTGGCGAAGCAAATTTAACTAACTCTATCTTTAGATAGCGTTCTTTAAGCGCTTCATGACCCTCTCTTTTCCAAGAATCTCAATGACTTCGTGGAGGTTTGGAGAGTCTTTCTGACCGGTGATGGCGATACGGATGATCTCCGCGGCATCGGAGATGTTTCCTTTATAGGCATCTGGGTTGGCTTTGTAGTCTTTGTTGGCGATGGCGAAGCCTTTGGCGGCAGCGACTTCTTTGACGCTGTTCCACCACTCAGACTCACCTGCGCCATAAAGCATCTTATCGGCGACTTCGGACATGAATTCCTTAAGGAAGGCTTTGTCATATTTCTCATTGAATGGGAGTTCTGGATGTTTCTCGAACTCATCATCATAGAAGAACCAGGTAGCTGGCTCGATGTCGCCATATTTGGCGTAGTCTTTTCTTGGGTTTGGACGGTCTTTCTCGATGTTGAGAATCTTGGAGAAGTATTCAAGGTCATCATTCATCTTCTTTAATAAGGATGGGGAATTCTTCTCTGCCCATTCCTTGACCGCTTTGAGGAGCTCCTCTTTTGGAGTGGCGGCAAGGACTTCCTTGCAGAAGTAATTGAGCTTGCCTTCATCGAAGAGGGCGCCGTCTAAGGACATCTTCTTGAAAGCGAAGGTGAATTTGCTGACATCAAGTGACTTGTTGGCGATGGTCCACTCCTCGAAATTGGAGTTAGCGATCGACATAAGGTAAACGAGAAGTCCCTTTGGAGGATAGCCGGCCTTGAGGAAGTAAGAGACGGCGGCCTCTGGGTCTTTTCTCTTGGAGAGCTTTCTCTTGTTGCCATGGTCAAGCTTCATGATGACTGGCAAGTGAGCGTATTTAGGGCCTTTCCAGCCTAAATCGCGGAAAAGCTGAATGTGGATTGGGGTAGATGGGATCCACTCCTCACCACGGGTGACGACGGTCGTTCTCATGAAGTGATCGTCGACGACGTGGGCGAAGTGATAGGTTGGGAGGCCATCGGACTTCATGATGACGATATCGACATCATTGTCAGCGAGTTCGAGCTCGCCTCTGATCGCGTCCTTGAACTTGATCTTCTTATCGTGGTCGCCCATCGATTTATAACGGATGACCCATGGGGTTCCGGCTTTGATTTTCTCGATCTGCTCATCGACGGTGAGCTTGCGGTCTCTCGCGTATGGGCCATAGTAGCCTGGGAGGATCTTATTGGCTTCTTGGAAGTCCCTGATCTTCTGGAGGTCTTCTGCGCTGCAGAAATCTGGATAGGCCTTTCCTTCGGCGATGAGGTGTTTGATGACGACCTTATAGATGTCGGCACGGACGCTTTGCTGATATGGGCCATAAGCGCCTTTATCGCCATCAGGGAAATACCCCTCATCAGCGATGATGCCAAACTCAGCGAGCTGGTCGATGAGCTCATCGGCACTGCCGGCGATGGTTCTCTTGGTGTCGGTATCCTCTAAACGGAACATGTAGACGCCTTGGCTTTGCTTCGCATAGGTGTATGCGATGAAGGCGGTAAATAAAGAACCGGTGTGTAAGAAACCAGTTGGCGATGGGGCGAAACGAGTCACCTGAGCGCCTTCTGGGAGGTTGCGTAATGGGTATTCTTTCTCAAGGTCATCGATGGTCTTCGTGACGTCTGGGAATAAGAGGTTTGCGAGGTCTAAATAGGTTGCCATAAAAATCACTCCTTAAAGAAGCGAGAAGATTATAAATCACGTGCGCACGAAAAACCACAAAACTATAGCGAAAACCGCTTGCACTTAGATAGGGAGTTTCATATAATACTACTCGCGCCACAAAAGGCGATGCAGGTGTAGTTCAATGGTAGAACATTACCTTGCCAAGGTAAATACACGGGTTCGATTCCCGCCACTTGCTCCATTTATAAAACAATCCCGATTTGCTCGGGATTTTTTATTTTCTAAAGAAAAAGAAGGCCGTTTTGCAGGCCTTCTTCGGAAGGATTTCTTAATAATAGTAATAGTTGTTTGGGTTGATGGCGCGGGTTATACCAAACATCGCTACACCTACAATGATGCCAGCGCTGATTGCGATCGCAAACCTGATCCAATCGTCTTTCCTGAATTTCGCTTTTCTCCTGACGATGAAGATGGCGACGAAATAGAAGACGGAGAGCAAGAAGTAAGCGAATGCGAAGAGGATGAACTCGTAAGCGTACACGGAATACCCGTTGCAAAGATCAGCCATAACGAGTTGGGTCATCAAAGCGAAGGAAAGCATAAACATCAAAGTCATGGAGTTGACCACGCCAAATCTTTGAGGGATGACGGTTCCAAGGTTCTCGCTCTTGATTTTCTTGAATTCGAAGAAGGCAAGGACGACCATGCCACCCCAGAAAAGGAACTGGCAAAGGAAGGCAATCATGGCGCTCCCAAATATTTCTAACGATTCTGCGTTAAAACCATAGGAAATGGCATACATGAGGGCTTTTTCAAAAACCTCACTCTGGGAGAGCCAATTAGGTGCTTCGCTAGTAAACATGCTAAACAAATTGCTGAAAGAAGTGAATGAGCCGCCGACGAGGGAATATAAGAACCCTGGGAGGGCGTTCACAATGAGAAGCATGACAACAGCCTGGAAGCCGCTATTGGCGACGCTAACCGCGAAAGTGCTCGATAAGAAGGTGATGACGCAAGCCAAATAGAGAAGAGGGAGACCAAGAAGGTCGGCTTCGAACGTTCCTAAGGCACTGTAACCGTTTCCTAAGGCGTTGCAAAGGCCACAGCCAATAGCGTAGCCAGACACAAGAAGAGTAGTGATAAGAGCTAGCCCGAAGAGTCCCTCGGTGATGAAAGCTTGTCTTCTATTCATCGGCATCGAAAGGATGACATCGCTTCTGTTTTTGCTGTAATAGCGGGTATGCATCAATAATGGCAACAAGCCAGATAAGAAGATGCAGAATGGACCCATAACCAGCATGTAACTCGAGAAGCCGATGAGCTGGATCCTAAATAGTAAGACAAAGAAAAGGTCGATGACGAAGGGGATGGCGATTAGGGAGATGGCGAAGAGGGTGATATAGACCGTGGCGATAGGCCAGAAGCTCTTCATCAAATATCTGAAATACTTCTTGCTCATAACATTTCCCTCTCTTTGTTGTAGATGAAGGCCTCTTCGACAGTAAGTGGAACAATGTCGAGCATGAGAGGCTTATATTGGGAGAAGAAAGCACGGATTCTCACTTCGGTCTCATCTGTGACGATGACGAGGAAGTGACCATCGCGCTTAACCATAAGAGGCTTAAGGGCGGATAAGTCGGCTGGACCTTCGTCGTTGAAGGCAAGGTGGACCTTGTGGAGGCTCTTGGCCTCGACGAAGTCATCGCTGATTTGGCCATTGTCGACAAGGGAATAGGAATCACAGATATCGCCAAGCTCACGAAGTGAATGTGAGGCGATGACGACTGTGGTCTTTGGATTTTTGTCGATGAGTTCAATGAGGTCTTTCTTGAATTCGTTACGGCTATATGGATCAAGTCCGTCGAAAGCCTCATCGATGAGGATGATGTCAGCGTGTGAGGCAAGCGCAGCGGCAAGATAGGCCTTTCTTCTCATACCTTTTGAGAAGGAATTGAGAGGCTTATCGATGTCGACGTGATAGCGGATAAGATTCTTCTTGAATTCCTGGGCGGTAAAACCATCGAAGAAGATCGAATAAAGCATGGTCAGATCTTTGATGTGGGCGTTTTTGCCAAAGAACGGCTCATCGGCCAAGAAGAAGATCTTGGATTTGGCGTTTGGGTTCTCAAATATCTCTTCCCCATCGAGAAGGATACTGCCAGAGTCCGCTTTAAGGACGCCGGCGATGAGACGAAGAAGGGTCGATTTGCCAGCGCCGTTTTCACCGACGAGTCCATTGATGGAGCCGTCTTGGATTTTGGCGTTGCAATTCTTAATGACGACCTGACCGTCGTATGACTTGGTCAGATTGGTTATCTCAATCATTGCTTTTCTCCTTTTTTGAGTTTTTGTAATGCGTCTTCGATTTGGGAAATGCCGATACCACTGGCAAGCAGCTCGGTCAAAGTCTTCTCTACATAAGAGGAAAGAAGGTCCACCTCTTCTTCTTTTTTCCTGTTCTCTTCCGGTGCCACGTAGATGCCTTTTTTAGGAAGGCTCACTAAATAACCCATATCCGTTAGGGCGAGATACGCACGCATAACAGTGTTTGGGTTGATGGTAAGGGAAAGAGCAAGCTCACGGACGGAAGGAAGCTTCTCCTGTGGCTTGAGGATACCCATCTCAATGTAGAGCTTGATTTGATCGACGATTTCCTCGAAGATCGGTTTTGTTCCAGTGAAATGAATCTGCATTAATTGTACCAACTGTACCAATTATGCCAAAAAGCGATTCAAAAATGCA
>CAMKAQ010000020.1 GCA_946410525.1 uncultured Caryophanales bacterium
GTCTCTTCCGTAGACACTGAACTTCTGATGAAATTGCTTATGGCTGGAAAAACGATGACCGTTGCAGATCTCGAAACCAAGATCAATAATCTCTATTCCTCATTAAGCTAAATGGAAGGCCCGCTTAGGCGGGCTTTTCTTATGCCTCCCTGTCACTTCTTTTATTTTTGGGAAAAGCCTAAAATAAGGGCGAGATGAAAAAGATAGCCTCGCTCTTCTTTCTTTCCTTTCTCCTCGTTGGGAGCTCTTGCTCTTTTTTGACGCCTAGAGAAAGCGATTCGTCCACTTCTTCTTCTACGTTTACCGGAGACAGAGGTTATCTCAAAATCAAACCTGAGTGGCGGGATTACTACACAACGGAATACGTCTTCATCGGGGAAGAAGGCCGCCAATTCTATGCCGAAGGGAAAACCGAAGAAGGGAAAGATGCTTCCTATACCTTCGTGGCCAAATGGGAAAGCTCAGACGAAACCATACTCCATATTGACAGCAGAGGCATCGCCAAAGGAATGTCCAATGGCGTTGTCACCGTCAAAGCGACCTATAAGCAATATAGCGATGAGATAACTGTCAGAGTCGCAACATGCGCAGAAGAACACGAAGTCTTGGAAACAAAACCATATTACAGGACAAAGAACACCTATGAGATGCCTTACCGCGTTTCTCCAAGCGACGCTTTGGTGGAATATACCTTCTCGGTGGAAGATGCGATTGAAGTTCTTGAAGGCGGTTCCTTCATACCGAAGAAAAGCGGAAGCGTCGAAGTGACCGCTAGGGTCTATATCGATGAGAGAGGAAAACCAAGGCAAGACAAATTCACTTTGAATATCGTCGAGAACGAAAAGCCTTATTTCCTATATAAAGAGGAAGAAAAAGAAGAGCTCAAACTCGATATAGCGGCGAGAAAATTCCAAAGCCTTGATTGGAATGCTTTAGGCATACGCGCATTCGCTGGCGATGACGATTCAGATCTTACTTCGAATATCCGCGTTAAGAGCGGCCAATACGACTTGTCAGTCGTTGGGGAATATCCCCTTGTCATTTCCGTCACGAACAAAGGCGTTGAGGCCACGATGTCCCTCACGCTCAACATCATTGAGAAAGAGCCAGTGATTACAAAGCTCACGAGCGAAAGCATTGAATATGAGAATCTTCAGATTAGGATCGCAAGCGACCTTAAATCAATCACTTTCAGCGTTACGGCCATCTTACCAAACGACTACGAAGAGATAATGGGTTACGTCGCTTTAGACGTCATTTGCATAGTTAAGCAAAATGTCAGCGGGCAAAGGATGACCCTACAGAAATATGAAACTAAGTATTTCGACCAAACGACCTCAAAGAGAATCTCAGCGTCTGCGACATGCGTCACCGAGAACAATACTGAGATGCGGGCAGGGAACGAAAACGTGGTCAATTATTCAGTTTTGGCTTATCTGTCCGGATATGGGTTTAACTACATCACTTACTAGACTAAAAAAGGACTGATGTGATTCATCAATCCTTGCGATTTTGCTTCTTGGTGCAGGATGGGGGACTCGAACCCCCACGGGTTTCCCCATAAGATCCTAAGTCTTACGCGGCTGCCATTACGCCAATCCTGCAACGCGGTAATAATCCTACCATTGACCCCTTAAAACCTCAATAGAACAGGAACCTCATAGGAATCGTTCTATCGGTTCTAGTTGCCTCTTCAAAGGGACATCGTCTTTTTTGATTGGAGATGGTTTTGTCGAGAGTACATAGAAGAAAGGAATCATGAACATCGGAGCGTACCTGAAATGCATCGTCGAAGTAAATGGGAAACCAACGCAGAAGAACAGGTAATTGAAGTAGGCCGTTAGGAAGAAAACCGCCATTAGAATCGCCATGGGATAGTTGGCTTTCTTAAAGCCATTAAAGACGAGAGCCAGAAGCTTTGACCCTAGCAAAATGAAGAAGGCGAGGATAGCCATAAGCCAGAAGTTCTGAAGAAGCGCTGCGTGTTTCGCAACGAGGGACAAAGGACCTTCACCCCACGTGTCTAAACTACAATCGCCGAATAAGGCGGATTTGAATAAGCCAGTCCATATATTGAAATCAAGATTGCCATAACTTGCAGGGATGGTCGCTCCCCAATCTCTCTTATATGGAGAGGTGAAGAAATCGGATGTGAAGATGCCGATATAACGATCAAAGACGCCGAAGAAAGAGCTGTCGATGTAGTTGCCGCTATATTCATCGCCTGGATAAAGGACATATCCAAAAGGCTCGCCATAGGCGACTTTCTCATAGATCGGATACCAAAGGCCAAGAGGGAAGACGATTAAAGCGAAAACGCCCATGTGCCAAATGAATCTCTTGATGCCTTTTTTGTATTTGATCCTGATGATGAGGTCATAAAGGAAGATGAAGGCAATCGGCACTGCGAATAAGACGGCATTGATTTTGCTCATCATGCCTAAGCCCATCGCCACTGCCACAACAATCAAATCCAAAAGCTTCTCGCTTCTGTAATAACGGAGAGCGAAGTACATCGCCATCAAAGCGAACATCAAAGACATCGCGTCGTTGTTATAGATGAACGGCAAATAAGCGTAGAAAGGCAAGAAACAGAATAAGAAGGTCGCTAGAGTGAGCCTCCATCCTTTGAGACCAAGTCTTTCGAAGATCTTGTAGGTGAAGAAATAAAGCCAATAGGCGATCATGGCCTGGAAGATCTTTATCGTCTCGAAAGAAAGGTCCATGCGATAGGTGAAATTCGCCCATCCGATGTTAACGAAATAAGGGATTGGCTCAGTAGAAACGCTTCCGAAGAAAAGGTAATGGAGTTTCGCCCAAAGGGTGACGCTATAATGCCAAAGCTTCTGCTGATAATACTGGTTGGCGATGTCGTAGGTCCCATCGAATTTCAAAGGAGGCATGGTAAAAGGACCCTCATCCCACATGTGGACGACAAGCTCCCAATGCGATCCTTGATGCGTTCCGACCCACCAATCGTTTTTGTTGATAGAAGAGTTGACCGGTATTGAGAATCCGTAATAAACCATCGCGTTCAAAGCGATGAAGATGATAGCCTTTGAAACGCTAGAGAAAGTGATTGTCCTTCGTATTGCTTTGTATATGAGATAAAGAACCGCGAGGATACAGGAAATGATCATTATCCAGCCAGCGAGAAGATGGCCATTCTCATCTTTGTAGGCGAAAGGTTCGTCCGCCCATTTAGGAACGCCACAAAGGGAGAAGAAATAGATGTATAAGTAACCAACAAAAAGAGCGAAGTATGCCAAATACCTCCATTTGGACTTTTTGAAGGAGGAATAGAAAGATTTCAATTTTCCCCAAAAAACAGGTATTTTCGAACTTTTGTTCTTTTCCATAAGGAAAGGATAGTTGATTAGAAGAAATCGTCAATTAATAAAATCCTCTATAATTGTCTTCATGAAAGAAGAAGCCCTCACTTTATATGACTATCTCTCCACTGCCAAAGTCGCAGCAAAAAGGAGGGTCATCAAAGCCATCAGACATGGCCTTGCCAAAGTAGACGATAAGGTCATCGATGACCCTAATTTCATCGTCAATCCTTCTAGCAAGATTGAGTATGAGGGCAAAGAGGTCCCCTACGTCTATCACTTTGTGATAATGCTCAATAAACCTAAAGGATATATGTCCTCCAGCGTGGACGAGAAATACCCAAGTGTCTTTAGGCTCATCCCAGAAGAACTTAGAGATAGGGCCATCCTCTCTGGAAGGCTTGATCAGGATACCGAAGGCCTAATCCTTTTCAGCGACTTAGGAAGACTCACGAATAGACTCGTGTTACCTCAATATGGGGTCAACAAAGAATACGAGCTGACCTTGGACAAAGAAATCAGCGAGGAAAACTTTAGGAACATCACCGAAGTCGGAACCGATTTCGATGGGGAGATGATTAAGCCAGTCTCTTTGGAGATGAAAGACAAAAAGAACCTCAAGATCGTTCTCTCCCAAGGCAAATACCATGAGATAAAACGCATCTTCTATAGAAGAGGATATAAAGTTATAGCGTTAAGACGAACAAAGTTCGCTTTCCTGGAATTAGGAGACCTTAAGGTCGGAAAGTATCGATTCCTAGACGCTTTAGAGGAAGAAAAGCTTTTTAAGATCGTCGGCATGGAAAGGGAACAAAAGGTATTTACAGTCAGCAGAAAGACGACAAAGTAGGTTTAATTCTTGCCTACGATTTTGAGAGGTTGTATATTAATAGGGCGCTTTCGGTAGACTATGTCGGAAAACGCACGATTGTGGGCCTTTAGCTCAGCTGGTTAGAGCGCACGCTTGATAAGCGTGAGGTCGATGGTTCAAGCCCATTAAGGCCCACCATTCTGCTTATTAGGCTCCGAGAGATCGGAGCTTATTTATTTAGGAGGGTGTTTAGCTCAGCGGGAGAGCGCTTCCTTCACACGGAAGAGGTCGTAGGTTCGACACCTATAACACCCACCACTTCATATCCAAATGGGCCGGTGGCTCATTTTCTTTTTGTCCTCTTATTCTTTGACAAAGAGGTCATTTTGTCCTCTCTTGCTTTACAGCAGAGGTCAATCCTGCTATGTTTAGTTCAGGTGATAAACATGACTTTAAGAGAAACAAGAACGTCCTTTAACTTATCGCAGAAAGAAGCCTCCTCGATCATCGGTATCCCGGTTAGGACTTTTAGAAGATATGAATTAGATGAAAACCACGGCAGTGCCCTAATGCGCCAAAGTTTCATCAGTATCCTAAAAGAAAAATGCGAAATTTCAGAAAAATCAGGCCTTCTCACAATAGATGTTATTAGGGAGGGTTTGAAGACGCTATTAGATAGCCAGTATGAGGGTGAAGTCGATTTCTGTTACCTCTTTGGTAGCTATGCCAAAGGATATGCGACCGAAACTAGCGACGTTGACCTTTGTGTCTCGACATCTTTAACCGGCATGCGAGTGGCTGGTTTGGCGGAAGCAATACGAGGTGTTTTGCACAAAAAGATAGATCTTATAAGGTTAGATGCACTTAAGGGCAACCTAGAACTCATTGGCGAAATCATGAAAGATGGCGTCAAGGTCTATGGATAATAAGAAAGGCGACAAATATTACGCGCAAAAGGCAATCGAGAACATAAGCACGATACAGAGATATATAAACGGCAAAAGCTACGAAGAGTTTTTGTCTGACGAAGAACTGATAGACGCTGTGATGTTTAGGCTTATCCAAGCAATAGAAAACATTAAGAACATCGGAGCGGCTTTTAAAGAAAACAATCCTCAAATACCTTGGGGGGATATAATCGGTTTTAGAAACGGGATCGTTCACGAATATGGGAAAACCGATTTTTTAACCGTTTACGAAACGGCCGCTAACGATATCGGATCTCTAAAAGAAGCACTTCAAACAATTGTTTAAACTTTTTTAGCTCGCCTTGCTAGAAGCCTTTGCTTTTAATAACGATTTACAAAAAGAGGCATTATTTTTAGAAAATACCTTATTTTTCTATTAGGTAACTTTTGTTTACATATTGGTTGCGTCGCTACCCCTATTTTCCTTATTAATATATAAATACTATATGTAATCGATAAATTTTCATTTACAAATACACAATCAAGCATATAATACGTGTTGGCAACTTAAGGTTGCAGTAAAGGATTAGGTATGATTGCTTCAAGGCTTCTACACGTTAGAAACACCTTGAGCCTTACCACCCCTTTTTTCTTTTTTGAGAAGGAAACGCGAGTATGAAGTACATCTTTGTCACTGGTGGTGTTGTCTCTGGCTTAGGAAAAGGCATCACCGCAGCATCACTTGGCCGTTTGCTCAAACAGCGCGGTCTCAAGGTCATCTCCCAGAAGCTTGACCCATATATCAATGTCGACCCAGGCACCATGTCCCCATTCCAGCATGGCGAGGTCTTCGTCACCGATGACGGTGCGGAAACCGATCTCGACCTTGGCCACTACGAGAGATTCATCGACGAGAGTCTTAACAAGTACTCCAACCTCACGACTGGTAAGGTCTATTGGAATGTCCTTCGTAAAGAAAGAGAAGGCAAATACCTTGGTGAAACCGTCCAGATCATTCCTCATATCACCAATGAGATTAAGAGATTCATCTATTCCGTCGGTTCAAAAGCCGATGCCGATGTCGTCATCACTGAGATCGGCGGCACCGTCGGTGACATTGAATCCCAGCCATTCATTGAAGCCATCCGTCAGGTCGCTTTAGAGAATAAGAAAGAAGACGTTTGCTTCATCCACGTTTCCCTCGTCCCATACATCTCCGGTTCCGACGAATACAAAACCAAGCCAACCCAGCACTCAGTCAGAGAGCTCCAAGGCGATGGTATCAACCCAAATATCGTCGTTGCGAGATGCGACACCCCTCTCCCAAGCCACCTTAAGGAGAAACTTTGCTTATTCTGCAACCTCAAACCGGACTGCGTCTTCGAAAGCACGACCGTCAAATCCCTTTACGAAGCCCCAATCATGCTTGAAAAGCAAGGATTCTCGGATGTCATTTGCCGTGAGCTTAATCTCGAGACCAAACCAATCGACCTCACCCATTGGTACGACCTCCTCGACCGCATCCACAACAGAAGCAAAACCGTCAAGATCGCCCTCGTTGGCAAATACGTCGGACTCCATGACGCTTACCTTTCCGTCAAAGAGGCCCTCCACCATGGCGGATACGAAAGCGACGCTCACGTGAGCATCTCCTGGATCGATTCCGAAACTATCACCGAAGAAAACGTCAATGAGACCTTCAAAGACATTCAGGGCATCATCGTCCCAGGCGGATTCGGAAACCGCGGCATCGAAGGCATGATCCTTTCTGCCAAATACGCCAGAGAAAATAACATCCCATACTTCGGCATCTGCTTAGGCATGCAGATCGCCGCTATCGAGTTCGCGAGATACGGCCTTGGCTACAAAGACGCCCACTCCACAGAATTCGACCCAAATACCGCACACAAAATCATAGATTTCATGCCAGATCAATCGGAAACGATTGAAAAGGGTGGTACAATGCGTCTTGGAAGTTACCCATGCGAGCTTAAAGACGGCAGCAAACTCGCTTCCATCTACGGTGCCAAATCCATCGCGGAAAGACACAGACACCGTTACGAGTTCAATAACGAATATCGTGACGAATTTGTCAAAAATGGCATGCAAATCGTGGGTACTTCACCAGACAACCGTCTTGTCGAGGCTATCGAATATAGCAAAAACGATTTCTATGTGGGAGTGCAGTTCCATCCGGAATTCAAGTCCCGCCCAGATAAAGCGCATCCGATCTTCAAGGAATTCATCACGGCTGCGACTAAAGTCAAAAGGAGTTAACGAACATGGAGAAATTCTACGACACATTCGGCGCTCACGTCTTCAACGACAAGGAGATGAAGAAGCGTCTCACTGATGAAACCTATCAGTTGCTCAGAAAAACCATCAAGAACGGCAAAGAGCTCGACCCAAGCATTGCCAAAGACGTCGCCAACGCGATGAAAGAATGGGCCATCGAGATGGGTGCCACCCACTACACCCACTGGTTCCAGCCACTCACTGGCGAGACCGCTGAGAAGCATGATGGCTTCATCGAATCCCAGAAAGGCGGCCGCGTCGTCGCCGAATTCTCTGGCAAAAACCTCATCAAAGGCGAGCCAGATGCCTCTAGCTTCCCAAGCGGCGGATTAAGAGACACCTTCGAGGCCCGTGGCTACACTGCCTGGGACCCAACCTCCTACGTCTTCGTCAAAGGCAAGACCTTATACATCCCAACCATCTTCTGCTCCTATAATGGCGAGGCTCTTGACCACAAGACCCCATTACTCAGATCCATGGACGCTTTGAACAAGCAAGCCATGCGTATCCTCAAGCACTTCGACAACAAGGATGTTGACCACGTCAAGACCACCGCTGGTCCTGAGCAGGAATACTTCCTTATCGACAAAGATCTCTACGAAAAGAGAAAAGACCTTATGTTCACTGGCAGGACCCTCTTTGGCGCTCCAGCCCCAAAAGGACAAGAGCTTGATGACCATTATTTCGGCGTCATCAAGACGAAGGTCGCCGATTTCATGGATGACCTCAACAAAGAGCTTTGGCAGCTTGGCGTCCTTGCCAAGACCGAGCACAACGAAGTTGCTCCAGCTCAGCACGAGCTTGCCACCATCTTCCTTACCTCCAACGTTTCCACCGACCACAACCACATCGTCATGGAGACCATGAAGAAGGTTGCTCAGAAACATGGCCTTGTCTGCCTCCTCCACGAGAAACCATTCGCTGGCGTCAACGGAAGCGGCAAACATAACAACTGGTCCTTAAAGACCGACACCGGCATCAACCTCCTTGAGCCAGGTGATACCCCATCCGAGAACGCTCGATTCCTCTTATTCCTCAGCGCCGTCATCAAAGCGGTCGATGAGTATCAGGATTTACTCAGAATCTCCGTCGCCACTGCTGGCAACGATAACCGTTTAGGCGCTAGCGAAGCCCCGCCAGCCATCGTCTCCATCTTCCTTGGAGATGAGTTAACCGCCATTCTCGAGGCCATTGAGAAAGATGTCCCATACCAGAACAAGTCCAAGACCCCAATGAAGGTCGGAGTCACCTCAATTCCAGCCTTCCCGAAAGACAACACCGACAGAAACAGAACCTCACCATTCGCTTTCACCGGCAACAAGTTCGAATTCAGAATGCCTGGTTCCTCCCAGTCAATCGCCACTCCAAACACCGTTCTCAATACCGCGGTTGCCGAGGAGCTTAAGAAATTCGCCGATATCCTTGATAAGTCCAAAGACGTCAAAGCCGATATCCATAAGCTCGTCAAAGACACCATCAAAGAGCACAAACGCATCATCTTCAATGGCAACGGCTATGACCCAAGCTGGATCAAAGAAGCCGAGAAGAGAGGCTTAAGCAACTATCCAAACACCCCTCTTGCCCTTAAGCACTACAAAGACGAGAAGAACGTTGAGCTCTATGTTAGCAACAGCGTCCTCTCCAAAACCGAAATCGAGTCCAGATACGAAGTCTATCTTGAGACCTACACCAAGACCGTCGCCCTTGAAGCGAGAACCATGCTTGATATGGCCAAGAAAGACATCATGCCAGCCGTCATCAAATATAGCGGCATGATCGCCAAAGACCTCAAGCTCAAGAAAGACATCGCCCTTGGCTTTGCCACCGACTACGAAGTCTCTCTCCTTAAGGATGTCTCCACTCTCTCTAGCGGCCTCTACCTCGCTACCCTCGACTTAGAGAAAGCCCTTGAGAAAGCGACCATGGAAGATCCTTATGAGCTCGCTATCTACCATCATGACGTCGTCTTAGCCAAGATGACCAAACTCAGGGATTCCGCCGACAAGCTCGAAGTCATTGTCGGAACCGAATACTGGCCAATGCCAGACTATGGCAAATTGCTCTTCAGCGTTAAATAAAAATGAATAACATCAATGTCGTATTAGGTGCCTTCTACGGTGACGAAGGCAAAGGAAAGATCATCGATTATCTTTCCACTGAGGCTGATTATGCCGTCCGTTTTGCGGGCGGAGACAATGCCGGCCACTCAATCGAAGTCGGTGGGGTGAAATACGCCTTCCACCTTCTTCCTAGCGGCATCCTCAATGAAGGCTGCAAAGCCGTCATCGGTAATGGCGTCGTCATCAACCCAAGAATCCTTTTCCAGGAAATCGCCACCGTCCTTGAACACGGTCACAAAGTGGACAACCTCTATATCTCTGACAAGGCCCACGTCCTTTTCCCTTACCATGTCGAATTAGACGCGGCTCTTGAAAGCCAAAGAGGCGGCCACAAGATCGGCACCACCAAACGCGGTATCGGACCTGCTTATTGCGACAAGTACGAAAGATCCGGAATCAGGGTTGGCGAATTCATCAGCGACTCCTTCCTCGAAAGGCTTAAGGAGAACGTCGAGAAGAGCAACGTCTCTTTGAAGAGCAAAGGCTTTGAACCTCTCGACTATGAAGAGATCGCCAAAGAATATAGCGAGTACGCCAAACGCATCAAACCGTTTGTCTGCGATACCACCACCCTTCTCCATAACGCCCTCAAAGAGAACAAGAAGATCCTTTGCGAAGGCGCGCAAGCCGCTTTGCTTGATATCGACTTCGGCTCATACCCATATGTCACAAGTTCCACCACCACCATCGGCGGCGTCTTCACTGGCACTGGCATGTCGCCAAAGTACTTAAATGAGGTCATCGGTGTCCTCAAAGCCTATTCCTCCAAAGTCGGAGAAGGCCCATTCCCAACCGAGCTC
>CAMKAQ010000021.1 GCA_946410525.1 uncultured Caryophanales bacterium
TGGCGCCATCTAATCTCCAGTTACCCAAAGTCTTCTCTGCATCTTTGATAGCCTCGATTTCGGCATGGGAAGAAATATCAAATTTGGATTCGCGTTTGTTAAAGCCTTTGCCGATGATTTTGTCATTTAAGACAACAACGGCGCCAACTGGAATTTCTCCAGCAAAACTTGCTTCTTTTGCAAGTTCGTAGGCAATTTTCATGTAATCCAAATCAGTCATATAAGAGGATAAAACCACCGCACAGGGGACCCTAACTTATGGCTGCTACCTTCCGGTCCTGACCAGGTTCGAGAGGCTCTCCTCGCGATGGCTCATATATTATAGGGAAGGAGAGACATATAAAAAAGAGGGACCTTTTTAGGCCCCTCGTTTTGTTTTGTCTTTATTTCTTAATAGGTTTAAGGACAGAGATGCCGCCCATGAACGGACGGAGAACCTCAGGAATGACAACCGATCCGTCAGCCTGCTGATTCTGTTCAAGGAGAGCTGGGAAGATACGGGAGGTGGCTAAGCCGGAACCGTTAAGGGTGTGGCAGAAGTGCATCTTGCCTTCCTTATCCTTATATCTGATCATGCCGCGTCTGGCCTGGTAATCTCTGGCGTTAGAAACGCTCGAGACTTCCTTATAGATCTTCATGGATGGGATCCAAACCTCGATATCGTAGGTTCTGGCCATGGAGTGGGAGCAATCGCCAGCGGCGAGTTTGTCGAGCTGGTAGCAAAGGCCAAGTCCTTCAACCAAGGCCTGAGCTTTCTTGACGAGCTCATCAAAGGCTTTATCGGAGCCATCATCGGTGGTGTATTGGACCATTTCAACTTTGTTGAATTGGTAGCCACGGATCATGCCTCTTTCTTCGGTGCGGTAGGAGCCAGCTTCCTTACGGTAGCATGGGGTATAGGCAAAATATTTCTTTGGAAGGTCGTCTTCGGAGAGAACTTCGTCTCTATGAAGGTTCACAAGAGCGGTCTCAGCGGTTGGAAGAATGAACTTCTTCGGTTCAGTTCCTTCAAGCCAGAAGACATCCTCTTTGAATTTTGGGAACTGACCGGCGGTGTAGCCGCTTTGTTCGTTGAGGATGTGTGGAGGGAGAATCATCTCATAGCCATCGGCAAGGTGGCAGGAGATGAAGTAGTTAACAAGAGCCCACTCTAAGCGAGCGCCTAAGTTGGTGTAGACCCAGGTGCCGGTGCCAGAGATCTTGGCGCCTCTCTTGTAGTCGATTAAGCCAAGGGATTCAGCGAGTTCGACGTGATCTTTTGGAGTGAAACCATCGAAAGTTGGCTCTTTTCCAAAGTGATAGAAAGGTTTGTTGTTCTCTTTTCCGCCAGCGACTAAATCGTCATCTGGAAGGTTTGGAAGGACTTCGATCTGGGCTTTGATTTCCTTTTCGATTTCATCAAGCTCGGTCTCTTTGTCTTTGTTCTCGGCAGCGAGGGCTTTGACCTTAGCGAATAAGGCTTGGACGTCTCCGCCTTCTTTCTTAACTTGAGGGACAGATTTGGATAAACGGTTCTGTTCGGCTTTGTTGGCCTCAACTTCTTTTAGAAGCTCCCTTCTTTTGACGAACATCTTAAGAAGCGGTTCTGGATCAAAGTCCCAGAGCTTCTTTTTAAGAGCCTCTTTGACATACTCAGGCTTGCTTTCGATAAGCTTGGCATCAATCATTTTTGATTTTCCTCCATCTTTTTTATTAAGGACTCATACAGTCCTTTGAGTTTTTCTCCTAAGACGCTTAGGGAGTTTTCCCTAGCCATCTTGTACCCCTGCATTATAATCGCGTTGTCTTTCGAAGTGGACAACGAATCAATGGTTTTCGCGGCTTCCGTGACATCGGATGGGGCATAGCAGTTGGTTCCGTCTTGCAATATTCCGCTTCCTCTTGTTTTTCCTATGTGGATGATTGGGACTTTGACGGCCATCGCTTCGAGCTCCTCAACAGGTTGCGAGATTGATTCACCGTATTCGATGAAGCAGGTCGCTCCGCTGATGCCGCTGCGGTAAACGTCATCTTCCGTAACCCCGCAGAAACGGAGGTTGCTCGGCGATTGTTTGTTGAGCTTTTTGAGCCCTCCTTCACCGATCTTACTCGTTGAGCCAAAGAAGAAGAAAATCATATTTGGCGTGAGTTCTGCAAGGAATTTTGCTTTTTCGATGGACTTTTTGTCATCTAAATCACCCACCGAAATAGCGTACTTCGCATCCCTTGGAAGCTTGAAGTATCTTGGGAAGATCTGAGCCTCAATAGGGTCAAGTTCCTCAAACCTAGCGAGGTTGACGCCAGGAGGAAGTACCTCAATGTTTTGGCTCTGAAATCCACATTGGAACAAAAGGTTTTTGGCTGAGAGGCTTGGTACCAGAATCAGGTCAGCGTCATTAAGCATCTTGAGCGACTTTTGCGGGAGGCTATAGAAGTTCTCCGGGCTCCTTTCTAAGTAACGGCAGAAAGGGTCGCTTTCGGCATATAAGGCGCTGACGACGACTGGGTAGCCTTCAGCTTTTGCTTCGTGCGCTTTCGCCTCGTCGATAGGCGATAAGAAATGACAGACGTCAGGCTCGGCGAAGATGCTTTCGACCCACTTGACGTTGTTGAGTTCGAGCGCGCCTTTGATGCTTTTTCTAAGACGCGTTCCCTCAAATATGTCATTTCGCGCCCCAGGGACGAAGCGCACTAAGATTTTCATGTTTATTCGACTTGGTCTGGAGTTGGGTTGTTCTCTGGAACGGTCTCTTCAGCGGCCTCCTCGGCTGGGAGCTCTTCCTCAAGCTCGGCCTCATCAACGTGAGGAACGATAGCGAAGGAAGCGACTTTGTTGCCTTTGTCGAGATTGATGATCTTAACACCAACGGTGTTACGACCAGCGATATGGATTTGGGATAATGGCGTTCTGATAACGATGCCTTTGTTGGTGATGACCATGAGGTCTTCGTCACCGTGGATGCAACGCATACCGGTAAGTTCGCCGTTCTTGACGTTGGTCTTGAGAGTTAAGACACCTTTGGCGCCTCTAGAAGTGCGGCGGTAGCCGTCATAGTGGCGGGTGGTTCCGTCTTCTTGTGGGACTTCGGTCTCTTCGGCGTAGCTGATCTTTCCGTAACCGAGAGTGGTTAAGACAAGGATCTTGTCGCCTTCGAGAGAGGTGGTGGCATCAACAAGGTGGGAGCCATCTTTGAGGTCCATACCGGTGACGCCGGCTGCGCTTCTACCCATCGCACGAACTTGATCTTCGCTGAAGGAGCAGACTTTACCATTGCTGGAAGCAAGGCCGATAATCGCGTGGCCATCGGTCTTTTTGACGCAGAGGAGCTCATCGCCATCTCTGAGGGTAAGAGCCTTCTTACCGTTGCTATGGATGGATTCGAACTCAGCCATGGTGGTTCTCTTAACGACACCGTGGACGGTAACAAAGAAGAGGTAGTTCTCGGCGCCATACTCATCAGCTGGGACGATGGCGACGACCTTCTCTTCCTGGTCGAGGTTAAGGAGGTTGATGGCTGGCATGCCTTTGGAGTCTCTGGCTCCGTCTGGGATCATGTAGCCACGCATTCTGTAGACCTTACCGAAGGATGTGAAGAACATGATGTCGGTGTGGGTCTTGGTGTGGAGCATCAAGTGGACGGTATCGCCGCTGGTGGTGGTTAAGCCCTTAACGCCACGGCCACCTCTGTTCTGGGTGCGGAAGGTCTGGTCGTTCATTCTCTTGACGTAGCCGTTCTTGGTGAGAACAACGATGATGTCTTCCTGTGGGAGGAGGTCTTCGTTCTCGATTGAAGCGGCTTCGTCGGAGATTTGAGTCATACGTTCATCGCCGAAACGATCGCGGATCTGTAAGAGTTCTTCGATCATGAGGTCAATGATGTTCTTCTTGTCGCTAAGCAAGAAGTTGTAGTGTTCGATGTTCTTGACGAGTTCAGCGTGCTCGGCCTGGAGCTTCTCTTGCTCTAAGCCTTGGAGACGACGGAGGGTCATGGCCAAGATGGCGTCGATCTGAGGTTTGGATAAGCCGAAGGCCTCGGATAATTTGGCGCTCGATTCTTCATCGGTCTTGCTGCCACGGATGATGTGGATGACCTCGTCGATGTTGTCGTGAGCGAGGATCAAGCCGACAACGATATGGTCTCTGTCGCTGTCTCTCTTAAGAAGGAATTTGGTTCTTCTGGTGAGGACGTCGATCTGGAATTCGTTATATCTCTCGATGAGTTCTTTCATCGAAAGGATCTTTGGTTCGCCATTGACTAAGCAAAGGTTGATGACACCATAGGTGATCTGCATCGAGGTGTGCTTGAGAAGGTTATTAGCAACGACCTCTGGGATGAAGTCTTTCTTGACCTCAATGACGACACGGGTGCCTTCTTTGTTGGATTCATCTCTGATATCAGAGATGCCGTCGATGACTTTATCACGGGCAAGGGTGGCCATGTTTTCGATCATGGCGGCCTTGTTTACCTGATATGGGGTCTCGGTGATGATGATGCGGGATCTACCACCGCTGGTTTCCTCGGTGTGGAACTTGGAGCGGATGGCAACGGTGCCAGTACCGGTGGTGAAGTAGTCAGCGATGCCTTTTCTGCCAAGGATGACGCCGCCAGTTGGGAAGTCAGGACCATAGATATAGTTCTGCATGAGCTCAAGAGGGGTGATCTCTGGGGTGCGGGCAACAGCAATACAGGCGTTGATAGCCTCAGTAAGGTTGTGGGTTGGCATGTTGGTGGCCATACCGACAGCGATACCTTCGGAGCCGTTGACTAAGAGGTTAGGGAAGCGGCTTGGGAGGACGGATGGCTCTTGTTCGGTGCCATCGTAGTTGCCGACAAAGTCGACGGTGTCCTTGTCAAGATCGCGGACCATTTCGACCGCAAGGCGGTTCATTCTGGCCTCGGTGTAACGCATAGCAGCGGCTTCGTCGCCGTCGATGGAACCGAAGTTACCATGACCGTCGACAAGGGTGTAACGCATCGCGAATGGCTGGGCCATACGGACAAGGGTGCCGTAAAGGGCGGAGTCGCCGTGTGGGTGATATTTACCCATGACGTCACCAACGATACGAGCGCTCTTCTTATATGGTTTGCCAGGCTGCATGCCTGATTCGTTCATGCCATAGATGATACGTCTTTGAACTGGTTTCAAACCGTCTCTGACATCAGGGATGGCACGAGCTTCGATGACGGACATTGAGTAGGAGAGGAATGCCGTCTGGACTTCGTTTGTGATTTCTCTGTCAATGAGACCTGCGGTGATGCCAGCTACGATGCCAGGGGCTTCAACCGACTCATTGGCTTCGCCTTCAACTTCTTCGTTTTCGGCGTCTAATTTCATTTCTTCGTCTGCCATAATCGTTTCCTTTCTCCATTAAATATCCAGGTTCTGCACGAATTTTGCGTTTTTGATGATGAATTCGCGACGTGGCTCAACATCGTCTCCCATGAGGTCGGTGAAGGCTTTGTCAGCCATAGCGGCATCATCGATGGTGATGCGGATCATCTTACGTGCAGCTGGGTCCATGGTGGTCTCCCAAAGCTGTTGGGCGTCCATTTCACCAAGACCTTTGTAACGCTGGAATGGGTAACCGGCTTTGAGCTGGAGCCCTTTCTTGAGCTGCTCAAGTTGGTCATCGTTATAGGCGTAGTAGGCTTGGCCTTTGTATTCGACTTTATAGAGCGGTGGCTGGGCAATATAAACATAACCGCCGTCGATAAGAGGTTTCATGAAGCGGTAGAAGAAGGTCAAAAGAAGGATTCTGATGTGATCGCCGTCGACATCAGCATCGGTCATGATGACGATCTTGTGATATCTGATCTTGCTGACATCGAATTGCTCGCGGATGCCAGCACCGATGGCGGTGATCATGTTGCCGATTTCAGCGTTCTTGAAGATTCTCTCTTCAGTCGCTTTCTCGACGTTAAGGATCTTACCTCTCAAAGGCAAGATGGCCTGGGTCTTTCTGTCTCTGCCAACCTTAGCAGAGCCGCCTGCTGAGTTACCCTCAACGATGTAGAGCTCGCATTCTTCTGGGACGCGGCTAGAGCAATCGGCGAGTTTGCCAGGAAGGGTGGTGATGCCAAGAGCGGTCTTTCTTGTTGCCTCGCGGGCAGCCTGCGCGGCCACACGGCCTTTGGCAGCGATGCGGACCTTGGCGATGATGGCTTTGGCCTGATCTGGGTGCTCGAGAAGGTATTGTTCGAATTGCTCAGAGACGACAGAGTTGACGATTGGTCTGACTTCGCTGTTTCCGAGTTTGGTCTTGGTTTGTCCTTCGTATTGTGGGTTTGGATGCTTGACCGAGATGACACAGGTAAGACCTTCGCGGCAGTCTTCGGTGGTGAAGTTGTTCTCTTTCTCCTCAAGGAGTTTGAACTTTCTGGCGTAGTTGTTGATGACTTTGCTCAAAGCTTTGTTGAAGCCATCGACGTGGGTGCCGCCTTCTTTTGTGGAGATGTTGTTACAGAAGGAGTAAACACCGTCGTTGCTGTAGTAGTCGGTCCATTGCATGGAGACTTCAGCGTAGACGATCTCTTTCGTAACGCCATCGAGAAGGGTGACTTCCTCAGCGCCGTGCGCGTAGATGACGTCGGCGTTGATGGTGTTCTTTCCTTGGTTAATGAAGGAAACGTACTCTTTAATACCGCCGTTGAACTGGAAGGTTTCAGTCATTGGGATATCAGGACGTTTGTCGGTTAAGGTGATTTTGACGCCACCGTTTAAGAAAGCCATCTGACGGAGGTGGTTCTTGATGGTTTCGTAGTTGTAAGTGGTGGTTTCGGTGAAAATGTCGCCGTCTGGTTTGAAGTGGACGGTTGTACCGTGCTCTTCTTCCTTGCAGGTTCCGATTTTCTTTAAGTGCTCGACGATCTTGCCGCCGTCGACGAATTTGACGTAGTAAATACCACCGGCTTTGCGAACGGTGACTTCACAGAGAGTGGAAAGGGCGTTGACGACCGAAGCGCCGACACCATGCAAACCGCCAGAGACTTTGTAGCCTCCGCCTTCGCCGAACTTACCGCCGGCGTGAAGGATGGTATAAGCGGTTTCGACGCCAGATAAACCTGATTTGGCGACGATATCGACTGGAATGCCACGTCCGTTATCGCTAACCGTGATGGAATTGTCTTTTTCAATATAGACCTGAATGTCATCGCAATATCCCGCAAGGGCTTCATCGATCGCGTTGTCGACGATTTCCCAGACGAGGTGGTGGAGACCAGCTGCTGCGGTGGTGGCGATATACATGCCAGGACGCTTTCTGACAGCTTCAAGTCCTTCGAGAACCTGGATGTTTTCCGCTGTGTAGTTCTCGTCCGCTTTGACTAAGCCTTTTTCATCGATGTCGTTTTCCTTTTTGTATTGGAAACGATCTTCTTCGGCTATTTCTGAAGCGGTTTGGTCGGCTTGTGGCTGCTCAGGAGCGGCTTCAAGCTTCTTTTCTTCTTCGTTTGCCATTCTGTTACCTCCTTATGGCTTTGTTTTCGGAAACCTCAATAACAGAGGCTCCCTCTATGTTTGCTCTCGTCGCGGTCACGAACACTTGGTTAAGGTGTTTGGTGATGAGACTAGAGAGTCTTTTCGTGTGTTCGGCGTCTAATTCGCTATAGACGTCATCGAGAACGACGATTGGTCGTTTCTCTTTGTCTTCGATTAGGAAGAACGGTGCGATCTTTAAGGCGATGGCCGCTAAACGGTTTTCACCTTGGCTTCCATATAAGGCGATGTCTTGCCCATCGAGCATCAGGGAGAAGTCTTCTCGATGGATGCCGATTGAGGTGGATTTGTGGATGATGTCACTATCCAAAGATCGCTTATAGGCTTTCGCTGCCTCTTCTTTCCACGCCGATTCATTCCTGATGAACGGCTTATAAACGACGAGAAGGCGTCTATCGTGCCCGTAGAGTTCGCTCGCGAGGTCGGATAGAACTTTATTCAAGTCATCTATATAAAGTCGTCTGTAGCGACTTATTGGCTCGCTGACGGCAATGAGCTCGTCGGTGAGAACCTGGATGAGGGTAAGGTCGACTTTTTCGGCTTTGAGCGCCGCGTTCCTTTCAAGAAGGAGGCGGTTGTATTTGCCGATGAGGTTGAAGTAGTCGAGCGACTTCTTTGAGAGGCTCGTATCAAGGAACGACCTTCTATCGCTTGGCGAGCCTTTGAATATGAGGACGTCTTCCGGTGAGAAGAGGGTCACATTCACGAGTTTGGATAACTCGCTTAGCTTGCGCGCGGGTTTACCATTGATTGAGATTTTTCTTCCTTTTCCGAGGATGAATATCTCAATTTCCCTTTTAAGCCCGTTTTCCTCTACCTTCGCTTTGATGGAGGCGTGATCCTCGCCATACCTGATTAAGGCCTGGCATTCATTCGTTCTCCAGCTCTTGGCAAGGCTGAGGTAGTAGACAGCTTCCGCAAGGTTTGTTTTGCCGGAGCCGTTTGTGCCTTGGATGACCGTCAGATTGTTTTCAAAATCAAGGTTCAGCGATCCGTAGTTTCGGAAGTTCCTGAGCTCAAGATGCGTGACTCTCATTTTTGAACAATTCTGAATAGGCCTTCTATGAGCAAGACTTCATCCCCGTTGCGGAGCTTTCTGCCGCGGCGGTTATCGGGCTCTCCGTTAACCTTGACCTCATGGGTTGCGAGGTAAGCTTTAGCTTCCCCTCCTTGTGAGATAATGTCCGCGAGCTTCAAAAACTGCCCTAAGGTTATGAATTCTGTCGTTATGGCTATTTCTGACGCGTTTTTTGGCACAATTTCACCTCTTATATACTTTACTACAAAGTAGTAAAAAAGGGAATGCTTGATTTCATTCCCTTTTCGATGATTTTTGAGAGGTTTTTATCTCGTTCTTCTTGGGGTGACGAGCTCAATGATGGAATCGTCTTTTGGATCAACAATGACGAAGGTTTTTCCTTCACCGACGAACTTAAGGACGACATCCTCGGAGCCAAGGGCGCGGACTGCCTGGGAAACGTATAAAGCGTTGAAGGCAATCTCAAGTCTCTCACCAGTGTAAAGGATGATGGAGAGTTTTTCGGAGCCGCTGCCATTCTGGTCGCCGGAAGAAGAAATCTCGACGCCGTCGTTGGTCATGAGAAGTTTAACGACCGCGGCGCTGTCGGTGGAAAGAACGGAAACACGGTCAATGGAGTTCAAAAGCTGGGCCGCATTGACTTGAAGTGAGTAGTTGAAGTCCTGTGGGACGATGGATTTGGAGATTGGGTAATCGCCAGCGATCAAACGGGTTGAAACGGTGGTGTTGCCAAAGGAGAGGATCATCTTCTCGCCGGTGGAGCAGATCTCGACTTCATAGTTGTTGTCGAAAAGTTTGACGATGTCGTTGATTGTTTTGGCGGAGACGTTCGCGAAGAATCTCACAGATTCGTCGATGTGGACGGATTTTCTGGAGAGACGGGCGCTATCGGTAGCGGTGGCGGTGAATAAGCCACCCTCAGCTTTGAGGTTGATAGCGGTGAGGATTGGACGGGTGTCTTTATCCAAAGCAGCGAAAGCGGTCTGTTCGATGATTCTAGTAAGATCGGTGCATGGGATGGAGAAGACGGTGCCGGTTTTCTCAAGATCGATATCCGGATATTCGTCAGCGGCGACGCATGGGAGTTTGAAGGTGGTGTTTCCATCATCAACCTTAGCGACACTTTCATCGATGATATCCAAAGAGAGTTCATCACCTTCCATCTTTCTAACGATTTCGGTTAATGAACGAGCAGTGATTAAGGAGGAACCTAAGCTGTAGTTTCTGATGATCTCTTTTTCGTTGAGTTTAAGAGGAACTCTGGTGAAGACGGTGACATCACCATTGGATGCGGTGATTTCCAAACCAATGTTGGTCATCTCCATTTTGAAGCAAAGAAGTAATGGGTTAGCGTTCTTGGCTCCAATACCGCGTCCAGCGATAAGCAAACCTTTTAGAAATTGTTCTTTATCAATCGTGAATCTCATTTGCGTGTCCTCCGATTATTCATTTTCTTTTTTCGTAATATTTATTAATAGTAAGTGGCTGTGGAAATGTGGATATCTCTATGGATTTTACCTGTTTTTCAGAGACTTCTGATTTACAACCTATAAATATAATATTTATTTTA
>CAMKAQ010000022.1 GCA_946410525.1 uncultured Caryophanales bacterium
GAGAACATCGACTGAGTTCTTAAACCAATCAACAATCGACATACCTTCCTTATCGCCTTTGACGTATTTCACATACTCATCAAGGAATTCTTGAGCGTGGACATAAAGAACCCTCTTATTTGGGAATTTCTCTTTGATCGCGTTGCCAATCGCATGGAGAAGATGGGTCTTTCCTAAACCGCTGTCACCATAAAGGTAGAGAGGGTTATAAAGGCTGCCAGGATTTTGGCTGATCATCAAAGAAGCTTGGAAGGCTTCAAGGTTCGATTGACCAGAGACAAACGTCTGAAAAGTGTAGTTAGGATTAAGTACAGAATCTGAAAAATATTCAGGTTTTGCAGGCTTTTTTTCATTAATTGTCTTCAAATCGCTCTCAACGACAAACGACAATTCGAAGTCGCTTCCGGTCGCTTCATTGATCGAAGAATTAACGATATCGATGTATTTCATTTTGATGATTGTAGCGGCCAAACCGCTGTTCACAACCACGATGATTTTGTTTCCTTCAATTGAGTGAATGTAGCTCTCGGCAAAAAAAGAATCGTAGACGATGTTGTCTGCGAGTTTGGTCTTAATTTTGCTCAAAGTGCGGTCCCAAAGAGCGGTGAGTTCACTAATTGTTAGTTCCATAGAAAAGTTGGTAGACAAAATTTACCACAATTCTTTAATAAGAAACTATCTTTTTTATTGTAAAAATTGACTTATCAACACTTTTTTGCGGAAAAACCACTGATAAAGCGCCTACTTTTTGATTTATAAACCGGATTGACTGTGGAAAACTTGTTGAAAAAATGTAAAAGAATTAAAAATTGTGGACAACCATGTAGTCAAAATACCTATCAACAATTACATTTTTGCTAAATGAAAGCCCTTAACTAAGGATTCTCAAACTAACCACATAAACCACAGTTGGAAATATACCGTTTTGTTGATAAGCCTCATCAAACATCGTCATTATAAAAGTACTAATTTTTTGCTTTTGTAAGCTTTAATTTTTTTGGATATTCAAGACTGTGGTTAACTATTCCTATGAATGTAAAATCAAACGTATTTTTCGGTTTTCCCACCTATTTTTGAGTCACTGCAACCTATTAATAAGGAAACACGCACGCGAGAGAGGTCGTTAATTCTTTTATTGTTTTACTAAGTAGTAAAACTTATAATCTCTTAGCACGTAAGTGAACCTCGGAGGAAAAGTACATGAAAAAAACATACCAACCATCTAAAATCAAACACGCTAACGAAGCTGGATTCCGTAACAGAATGTCCACCCATAACGGCCGCAAAGTCTTAGCCCGCCGTCGCGCCAAAGGCAGAGCCAGAATCGCTGCCTAATTTTTCCTTTTTGTTTTTAAGAACGCCTAATGAAAAAAGAGAACAGAATTCTCAAATATGAAGAGTTTTCCGAAATTATCGGTTCATCTAGGCGTATAAGAACGCCGCATTTCCTGATCAACGCTCGCAAAAGAGAAAGCGGAGAAGCCAGAATCGGAATCTCCGTCAGCAAAAGAAACGGTCATGCGGTAACCCGCAACAAGATTAAAAGGCAGATCAGATACATGATCGGCCAAGGCTTCGACCTGAGTCGCCCGGTTGATATCGTGATTGTGGCGCGTGCTGCATACGACACTGCGGATTTTGAAAAAGAAAAACTAGAACTCATCGATGCCATAAAAAACATCGGAGAATAACAACCTTGAATAAACGCACGAAAGTTAAATTGCTTGGAGCGCTTGGCCTTGCTGCAGGGGCCTTGATGCTTTCCGGCTGTGTCTCGAACTTCTGTTCGGACATCGAAAAGGCTCGTATCGCTTATCCATACGAACAAGGCGTCACCGTTTATGTCGATGGGGAATCGTCTGTCCCTGCTGAGTACAGAACCCCAGAACTTTCATTCCAGCCTTTGAAAGACAAAGGCAATGACGAGCTTTGGGCGTACATTCCTGTTGACGAAAACGGATATTACGCTGCCAAAAAAGCAGAATACTTAACCAAAAATATCTTCGCTAACGCGGTTTCAAAAAATGTCAGCATTCCTTCTTATGAGTACTTCAAAAAGATGGATCAGAAGCTTTTGGAAGCCGCTATTTCAGCAGCCAAAGCTGACGGCATTACTGTCGACGAAGCTTCTATAACTGCTGCAAAAATCAACCCGTTCAGCGTAGCTGACTGTGTTGGAAACGAAGAAGGTGTCACCGTTACTGAGGACAGCGTCCTTAGAAACTACGGCTACCTTAAATTCATCACCAAGTCCTTCAATGCCGAAAACGGAACCACAACCTTTAAGTTCGATTACGGCAACTGGGACAAGTGGACCGAAGAAATTCAAAAAGAGATTGAGACCGCTAAACCAGGAAGCGGAGCCGCGAGCGTTCCAAACGCCGACTTCGTCTCCATCTACAAAGGCACCTTCAACTCATTGACCAACGGCATCCGTACGTGTATCACCACCAAAGAAGGAAACTATGGCCATTACGGCGCTTCCAACAACTGGCAAGTCAAGATGGATTCCATCTCTTGGGGAGAAGCTTGGTCACATGGCTTCCTCGAAGGTCTTATCGTCTATCCGGTCGCTTGCTTGGTCGATGCTCTTAGTAACGCCTTCGACCCAGGCTTATCTGGCGTCGGTCAGATCTGGGCTCTCGTTCTCACAACCATCATCGTGAGATTGTTAGTTGTCTTATTAACCTTCAAGAGCACTCTTGATCAGCAAAAGATGACCGCTTTGCAGCCACAAATCGCTAAGATTCAGGCCAAATATCCTAACTCGAACACCAACCAAGCTGAACAAGCTAGGGTTTCTCAAGAGACCATGGCTCTTTATAGAAGAAATAAGGTCAATCCTCTCTCTTCCATCCTGGCCATTATCATCCAATTCCCTGTCTTCGTTTCTGTTTGGGGCGCTCTCCAAGGATCTGCCGCTCTCTCTAGTGGTGAGGTCTTAAACCTCAGATTAAGCGATTCACTTCAATCGGTTCTTACCAACTTCTCCGGAACTTGGTACGCCAACACAACCGGTTGGTGGACTGCCGCTGTTCTCTTCGTCATCATGGCTGCTACCCAATTCTGTGCTATGAAATTACCACAGTGGATTAACGCTGCCAGAAACAAAAAGCTTAGCAAAACCTCAGCCAATCCTGCGGCTGATAAGACTGCCAGAACCCAGAAGATGGTTTCCTGGTTCATGCTTATCTTCACCGTCATCCTTGGCTTCACACTTCCAGCCGCTATGGGTGTTTACTGGGCTATCGGTGGTCTTGTAGCTATGGCTCAGACCGCGATCATCCAAGGCATCATGCGCCGCAAAAAAGATCGTTAGGAGGACCACATAAATGAAACATTTCACCAGCAAAACTGTTGAAGAAGCCGTTCAGGCCGCCAGCAAAGCCGTTAACATTCCGGCTGAGCAATTGATCTATAAAGTCATCGAAGAAAAGAAAGGCTTATTCGGAATCGGCAAAGAAGCCACCATCGAAATCTACGATATTGATGATGCTGCTGCCTTCGCTGAGGAATATCTCAAGACCGCTCTTGGCGGAATGGGCGTAGAAGCCGAAACCTCTTCCACCATCGACGAAGACATCATCCACGTCAACATCAACTCCGAGAGAAATCCAATCCTCATTGGTAAAGGTGGACGTACCCTCCAAGCTCTTAATGAGCTTGCTAGACTTGCTGTCAGCAACAAGTTCCGTCACAGATACAGGATCCTTCTTGATGTCGGCGGATACAAAGAAGACAAATACGATCGTCTTCAGTGGGTCGCCAAAAAGACCGCTCGCGAAGTCGTTAAGACCAAAGTCAGCGTCAAGCTTGATCCAATGACCGCTGATGAGAGAAGAATCATTCATAACACTCTCAACGGCATGAGCCACATCAAAACCGAATCAAGCGGTGAAGGCCACGACAGAGCCGTCACAATCAAATACGTCGACTAATAATTTAAGCAGGTTGAAAAAGACCTGCTTTTTTTGAAAAATCCTCAGCAACCCTAATCGTTTTATGTTTTTAGAACGAAAACACCCTTTTACCTTTTAACAAAGGTATAATTTGTTTGTGAATAACGTAATCATCGCCTTAGCAACACCGCCGCTCAAAGGAGCGCTAGCCCTCATCAGAGTCTCTGGAGACGGAGCCTTCGAGATGACAGACCAGATCTTCAGCAAGAAGGTCAGCGGCACAACCAAAAGAGAAATCTATTATGGAACCTTAAGTGACAACGGTCAGCCTATAGACTTGGTTTTGGTTATGGCTTTTAAAGGACCAAACACCTTCACTGGCGAAGACATCGTCGAGATTTCCTGCCACGGATCGATGTTAATTGCTAACCAGATTATTGAAGCTTACATCAAGAGAGGCGCTGTTTATGCAACTCGCGGAGAATTCTCTTCCCGCGCCTTCTATAACGGCAAAATGGACCTTATTGAGGCTGAATCCGTTAATGATTTAATCAACGCCACAACCGCTGAATCTAAGAACCTTAACTTAATGTCTTTAAGCGGCGAAACAAGTAAGCTTGTTGATCCTTTAAAGAAGCAAATTGCCGACCTTCTAGCTTTGCTAGAGGTTAACATCGACTTCCCTGAATATGAGGACATCGAAGAGATTAACGAAAAGACCATCGTTACCCATATCGACGAGATCAGAAAGACCATCGCAAACCTCATTAAAGGCGGAAAAGAAGGAAAGATCGTCAAAGAAGGTTTAAAGGTTGCTATCGTTGGTGAGCCAAACGTTGGCAAATCATCGCTTTTGAACGCTTTGATGAACGAAGAAAAAGCCATCGTCTCCGATATTCCTGGAACAACCCGTGATGTTGTTGAAGGAGATGTCTCAGTTAAAGGAATCTCGCTTCATTTGTTAGATACCGCCGGCATCAGAAACAACGCTGATAAGATTGAAGCCCTTGGCATAGCCAAGAGTGAAGAATCAATCACTAAAGCAGACCTCGTCATTCATGTTATAGATGCAGAAAGAGGCGAGTCTCCTGAGGATTTAAGAATCAGAGAATTGGCCAAGGACAAGATTTTGATCACCGTCTACAACAAGAGCGACCTTATCAAGAACGCCGATAAAGATAAACTCTATATCAGCGCGATCAACAAAGACATCAAGCCTCTCTTAGAGAAGATATACGAAGAGCTCGGTTTATCTGACGAAGCATTCACTTCGCCATCCCTTTCTAGCGCTCGCCAGCTCGGTTTATTAATGAGCATCGACGAACATTTAGCTAAAGCTAAAGAGGACGCTTTAAAGCAGGCTCCAATCGATTTGGTGTCAGTTAATTTGATGGCCGCTTATAACGGCTCTAGAGAGCTTTTGGGAGAAGGTGCCACCCTTGATTTAACTGACGAGATTTTCTCAAGATTCTGCGTAGGAAAATAGAATGCTCGACTCACATTGCCATTTAAACGACGACGGCCTCTTTGATAAGAGGGCTGAACATATCAAAAACGCCAAAGAAGCAGGCGTTTCTTTAATGGTTTGCATCGGTTGGGACTTAGAAAGCTCCAAAAAAGCCATCCAGATAGCCCACGAATTCGATGGTGTTTATGCTGCCGTCGGTTTTCACCCAGAGAACCTCGAAGGAATTAACGACGAGGCCTTAGAAGAGATCAAAGAACTCGCCAAAGACGAAAAGGTCGTCGCGATAGGGGAAATTGGCCTCGATTATCATTGGTTCAAAGAACAAAAAGACCACGACAACCAAAAGGTTTGGTTCATTAAGCAGATCGAGTTAGCTAATGAGCTTAATTTGCCTCTTTCTATACACGCTAGAGACGCCAGCGAAGACACTTATACCATCTTAAAAGAGCATCCAGCCAAAGCCGGTTGCGTGCTTCATTGCTATAGCGGTTCTACAGAGATGTTAGAACGCTTTGCTAAGCTTGGTTGTTACTTCGGATTCGACGGTCCAATCACATATAAGAACGCTGTTGAGCCAAAAGAAAATGTAAAAAAATGTCCAATCGACAGGATCCTCACAGAAACCGACGCACCATACCTTTCACCGGTTCCATATCGCGGCAAACAGAATGAGCCATCACACATCAAAGAAATTCTCCAAACCATGGCGGATTTGCGTGGGATTTCTGAAAAAGAGATGGAAATTGCTGTAGAAAATAACTTTAAAGCCTTATTTCACGTCAAATGAAAGTAAAATATCCTAATGTAATAGTTGTTGAAGGCAAAATGGACAAGGATTTGCTCCAGTCTTTTTTGGATGCAGACATAGTTACTACTAATGGTTCCGAGGTTTCACGTGAAACTATAGAGTACATAAGAGCCTTGTCAAAGACAAGGACGATTGTCGTTTTAACTGACCCTGATGCTCCTGGAAAAAGAATTAGAGACATCTTAAACAGCGAGATTGCGGGGCTCTTTAACGCATTCATCCCAAAAGAAAAAGCCATTAAAAAGCATAAAGTCGGTGTAGCGGAGTCTGATAAGGCTACGATCATGGAAGCTTTGGACCATTTAATGCTCGAAACAAAAGAAAAGAAATCTTCAAATTTGACTATGAACGATTTGTTTGAGCTTGGCCTTGCTGGAGGAAGCGATTCTGCTGCCAAAAGAAAGGTGCTCGAGAACAAACTTCATGTTGATCAGGTTAATGGAAAGACCCTTTTGAAACGACTTCAGGCGCTTGGATTAGATAGAAAAGATTTAGAGGAGGTTCTCGGCAATGAATGAAGAACAATATTTTGAAAAAATCGCTGAGTACAAGCTCTTAGCGAAGCACGAAGTTGGCCAAAACTTCCTTATCGATTCCGATGCGGCAAAGAAGATCGTCGATTTAGCCGAGATTGAAGAAGCTGACAAAGTTTTAGAAATCGGTTCTGGCGCAGGATCTCTTTCGTATTTTATCGAACAAAGCGCATCCAAAGCAGATTTGATCGATATTGATGAAGGCTTGGTTCAGAAACTTAAAGAAGACTACGTAAACTCAAAGACGGTTACCCCGATGGTTGGCAACGCCATGAAATGGGATTACGAGAAATACACCAAGATCATCAGCAACCTTCCTTACTACATCACCAGCGCAATCCTTGAGAGGGTTTTGCTTAACGGAAAGAACCTAAAGACCGGTGTTTTCATGGTTCAAAAGGAAGTTGTTTCTAGACTTAAGGCGCCTCAAGGAAGCGAAGACTATAGTCCTTTAGGACTACTTATCAGATATCGTGCCGATTTCGTTAAAGGATTCAATGTTCCAAGAACGTCTTTCGCGCCCGCTCCACACGTGGATTCCAGCGTCTTCGTTTTAAAGATCAAAAACGACAACCTCGAAGATGCAAATAAACTCTATTCTTTGGCGTCGGCCCTCTTCCTCCACAAGAGGAAAACCATCTACAACAACCTCACCCAACACCTAAAAGATTCAGCGAAGGCCAAAGAGGTTTTGGAGAAAGCCCAAATCAAGCCAAACTTAAGGCCTCAGGAGATATCTTTGGAAGGATATTTAAGCCTACTTAAGGCAATTAGTTGATTTAAAAAATCAAACTAGTAAAATCGTGTTATTCCACTTATGTTATTTGAGAAATCACATCGAATAGTTAAATCCTACGCGAAGATCAATCTCTCGCTTAAGGTTCTCAACGAAAGAGAAGACGGCTACCACAATCTCGAAACCGTCATGATTCCGATTGAGCTTCACGACGTCATCGAAATTGAGAAACGCCCAGGCGCTTTTGACACGTTCATCACTTGTGATGATATTGGTCTTGCTAACCTTCGTCATAACCTCTGCACCAAAGCGGTCGAAGCCATGAGAAAAGAATTTGGCTTTAAAGATAACTTCAACATCAACATCCACAAGGAGATTCCTTTTGCTGCTGGCTTAGGCGGAGGCTCTTCCAACGCTGCCGCGGTCATCGAAAGCCTTATCTCGCTTCTTAATATCAAAGCGGAGCCAGAAGTCATCAACCGCATCGCTTTAAGCCTTGGGGCGGACGTTCCTTTCTTTCTTAACACAAAGCCTGCGCTTGCCACCTCTTTAGGTGAAAATCTACAGCAAATCCCCGTTAAAACCCAATATCACTGCCTTATCGTTAAACCTAAGACCGGCTTAAGCACAGGCGCGATATTCCAGATCTGCGATGAATTCGAAAAAGAGAACGCAGACACCGAAAAAATCCTTGAAGGATTGGCCAAAGACGACCTTGAGCTCATTGGCCAAGCCACAGGCAACGACTTATATCCACCAGCAGCATCTGTTTTGCCTGAGGTGAAGAAAGTCGTAGACTCTTTGAAGAAGGCAGGATTCCCGGTCGCTGCTATGACTGGAAGCGGATCCGCCTGCTTCGGCTTATCTAAAGACGCTAAATTCGTTAAAGAACAAGCGAAGATTTATAAAAACCTTGGTTATATAGTCCGTGTGACCAAAACCATGAAATAAGGAGTTCCGTTATGGAAAAGTACGCAATTATATTGGCGGCCGGCAAAGGCACCAGAATGAAAAGCAAAAGAGACGACATCTCTAAGGTCTCTTTCCCTATCCTTGGCCAGCCTCTCGTTAAATATGTCATCAACGCTTTAAAGCCTCTTGGATTCAAGAAGCTTGTCGCTGTTGTTGGCTTTGGAGGTAAAACCAGCGAGAAGATCGTCAAAGACGAATGTGAAGTCGTTTGGCAATTAGAACAAAAAGGAACCGGCCACGCTGTTATGATGGCGGGTCCAGTTCTTGAAAAACTCGAAGGCGAAACCATCGTCTGCTGTGGCGATACCCCTCTTCTTACCACCGAAACCTTCGAAGCTTTATTCAAAGCCCACGAAGAGAACGGCAACGCCATGACCGTTATGACCTCTATCCTCGAAGATCCGTTCGGATATGGAAGAATCGTCAAAGTTAACGGAAACGTTACCAAAATCGTTGAGCAGAAGGATGCTACCGAAGAAGAAAGAGCCATTAACGAAGTTAACGCAGGCGTCTACGTCTTCGATAATGCCAAGTTATTCGAAGCATTAGGCCACCTTACAACGAAAAACGCCGCTGGCGAATATTATTTGACCGACGTTCTCGGAATCTTCGTGAATAACGGCTTTAAAGTTGGCTCCTACCCAGTCAAAGACCCAGACGAAACCCTTGGCGTTAACGATCGCAACCAGCTTTCTATCGCCGCGAAGATCATCCAGAAGCGCATTAACAAGGCCCATATGGTCGCTGGCGTCTCGATTGAGGACCCAGACAACACTTACATTGCCCCAACCGTTAAAATCGGCCAGGACACCACGATTGCTCCAGGAAGCTACATCATGGGCAACACCGTGATTGGCGAAGAGTCCTTGATTGGCCCAAACACCACCCTCAAAGATGCAAAAGTTGGCAACCATGCTAAGGTCGTTATGAGCAGCGTTTCCAATGCCGAGATCAAAGACGGCGAGGAAATTGGCCCGTTCGCCAACGTTAAGTAATCCCAAAACAACGAATTTTGCCTCCGAAAACGGAGGCTTTTCTTTATCTTTCTAAAGCGTTACAATGTATATACAAAAGCGTTACAACTAATTTTAACGAAAATGCCGAAGACAACTCTGAATTTAAGAATAGACAGCAATATCAAAAAACAAGCTGAAAAGGTTGTTGATGAACTTGGCATTTCGGTGTCTGCTGCCATCATCCTTTATCTCAAGGC
>CAMKAQ010000023.1 GCA_946410525.1 uncultured Caryophanales bacterium
CGCCTCAAGGGTCTCCACCGTCAGGAAGATGGACCGCATCCTCGTCATGAAAGATGGCATGGTGGACGCTTTCGATACGCACGAGAACCTTATGAAGAACTGCCAGACCTATCAGAAACTGGTCTATCTCCAGCAGCTCGAAGCCGAAGTGAAAGGAGGGAACGCAAATGACTGAAGAAGAGTTTGAAAAAGCTATGCTTCATGGTGATCGCAAGATTCCTTTCTTCACCCTCTTAAAGAGGACTTTGGCTTATGCAAAGGGCGACATGTGGAGAATCATCCTTTCCTTATTCGTCGTCACCATCGGCGTCGTCGTCGACCTCTTGCTCCCAATCATCCAGAAATGGTTCGTCGATTATCTTGATTCCGAGCATATCGGCAATGCCGTTCTTTCAATCATCATCGGAGCGGCTATCGGTTTCATCGCGATTGCCCTCATCAACAAGCTCATCAGCTTCTTGGCGGCCCTCCTTCTCCAGAAGGCAGGACAGAACATCGTTGAAAGACTTAGGATGGACGTCTTCTCCCATATCGAGAACATGTCTCAGAACCAGTTAAACGAAATGCCTGTTGGCTCTCTTGTCACGAGGGTGGCGAACTACACTTCTGCTGTCTCTAACCTCTTCACGGATGTCCTTGTCCGTTTCGTCATGAATATGCTGACCGTTTTGACGGTCTTCATCATCATGATCACCTTAAGCTGGAAGCTTTCCCTCATCCTTCTTGTCTTCGCCGTCGTCGTTGGGGTTGTTTCCTTCTTCTTCGTTGGGGTTGTCGCTAGCAAATATAGGCTTGAGAGAAAGAACACATCCATCCCCAATTCCTTCCTTAGCGAGAATCTCCAAGGTATGAAAATCATCAGCATTTTCAACCAGGAAAAGAAAAAACAAGCGCAATTTGACGAGGATAATGAAAATTTGAGGAAGTCCGCATATGGCATCAACGTGGCCTTCACCTTCTATAGGCCATTCATGTCATTCCTCTACTATGGAGCGATTGCCACCACCTTTGGCGTTGGTTTCGCTTTATCCTTCACCCCTGGCCTCATCGTCGCCTTCTATCTCTACTTGAACCGCTTCTTCAAACCTATCCAGGAGCTCGCTGATGAGCTTAACAAGATTCAAGGGGCACTCACATCTAGTGAGAGGCTCTTCAACCTCCTTGATGTCAAACCTGAGGTCGTCGACAAAGAGGATGCGATTGAGATAGAGTCCTTCAAAGGCAAAATCGAATTCAGAAACGTCTGGTTTGCCTATGAGAAAGATAACTGGATCCTTAAGGATGTCTCTTTCACCGTTAATCCAAAGGAAACGGTCGCTTTCGTAGGTGCGACAGGCGCAGGAAAGACCACCATCCTCTCTTTGATCGTCAGGAATTTTGAAATCCAAAAAGGTCAGATACTTATCGACGACATCGATATTACCCATATCAAGATAAAGTCACTTAGAAAAGCAGTCGGTCAGATGCTTCAGGATGTTTTCCTCTTCTCTGGCACGATTAAGAGCAACATCTCATTAAGAGATGATTCATTTAGGGATGAAGACATCGAAGAAGCCTGCAAGTATGTGAACGCTTCAAGCTTCATTGAGAAATTACCAAAGACCTACGATGAGGAAGTCATCGAAGGCGGAGCGAACTTCTCTAGCGGACAAAGACAGCTTCTTTCCTTCGCGAGAACCGTTCTCCATAAACCACAGATCCTTATTCTTGATGAGGCCACCGCGAATATCGACACAGAGACTGAGATGCTCATTCAGGAATCCTTAGAGAAGATGAAGAACATCGGAACGATGCTTGTCGTCGCTCATAGGCTTTCAACGATTCAACATGCGGACAATATCATCGTCCTTCAAAACGGCCAGATCATTGAAGAAGGCAACCATCAGGCCCTTCTCAAAAACAAGGGATATTACTTCAAGCTTTATCAGCTCCAGTTCGAGAACTAGACTCTCCCAAGATAATAATCGAGAAGATCGATTCGCGTTGAGATCATTTTGAGATAGAAGAAATGCCAGTGCTTTTTGAAGGCGTCACGGAAGCGGAGAACGTGAAGTTTAACGAGATAATAGGTACGAAGTTTTTTCGATAAGAAACTACTTTTCTCTAAAGCGGGATCGAAGATATGGTCCCTAAGAAACTCCATGTCCCCTCTCGATGCGACTTTAAGCGCGTAATAGAGTTCGTCTTCCCTATCAACCCAATCAATCGGCTTTGAAAGAAGGCGCTTGGCCTTTTCGAGAACGATCTCTTTCCTGTCCTCTTTCAGGTTTGGGTAGGCCATAAGCTGTTCCATAAGAGACAGGTAATCAAAGACCCTGTCATCGCCTTCATAGGCCCTGACGAACAAACGGAAACCGTTGTTCATTTTGATCATCAGTTTTTTGTATTTGTGTTTGAAAAGGTCATTGTTGATGAAGTTTCTAAAGAAAATATATTGGACTCTGTAGCGGCAATTCCTTAGGGTCTTCCAAAGGAACCTTGCTTGATATTCTTTCTCGGATGAGTCTTTGGTGATGAGCAAGGAATTAAGAGCCTCGTTACGGGTCTCTTTATCAAAAACATCCTTCGATTTGACCACCCTCATCGCATTTAGGATGAGGAAGCGAATCGCTTTCTTTTTCTCTTCCTCGTTTCTCCCAATATCAAGGTTATTCCTGACAAAGAGAGTCCATCTTTTTATCGCCACAACCTTCCTGCAACAAAGAAGGGCTTTATATAAAGGAATAGGAAGCATCTCTGGCTCCCTTATTCTTTTGTAGAGAGGGACAAAGAGCTTCTTGTAGTCCACCCCTTCTTTTGGGGTCGGGTATTTCGTGTATGGGTCTTCTATGTAATGGTCTAGGAGCGCATCGCTTAACGCTCGAAGAACCGTTCTTTTGTATTTGCCTTTATAAGAGAATATGTAGCCTATCCATTCGTGCTTGATTGTCGTGTTCGCCACATACTCATAGGCGAGACGATAATGGAATGTCGCACTTAATGATGTGCTTTCTAGGACTTCGGCGAACTTCTCACAGAAGTCTTTGGTCGGATTGTGTTTTGGGCCTAATTTTGGGCGGAACTTTTTATCTCCGACTTTAGACAAAAAAGAGACGAGCCGAGGGATCCTCTCAAGGACAAAATCCTCCTTTTTGAAGTATTCCTTGAGGAGATCTTCAGTGTTCTCCCAGTCGAATCGGTCTGCGGTCTTGAGGTTTTTGGTGTAGTTCCAGAACCCTAACCACAGGTCACCGTTGCGGAAAAAAGGGACCGCGTATCTAAGGCCAGCATGACAGTCTGGCATAAGAATACAAGAGCGAATATTTCACACAAAAGGCAATAATAATTCGCTATTTTTACTCGATAATTTTCGATTAAGCCCTTTTGAAGAGGGAAAAGAAAAAGAAAGACCGCCTCTATGTTTTGAGACGGACAACACATTCAAGGTATTAATTAAAAGCAAATCAATCGTTTTGAATGGTCCATCTTCTATTTTTCGAAGGATGAAGTTTCGTGGAAAAGCGTTTTTGTGCTAAAATTTTCCTATCAAATAAAAGGAAGCATTTAATGGACAGTTCAGCTTACGTCATTTTTGGATTTGATTTCAGAGAAAACCCCGAACAGAAAGAGCTGATACGCCTCATAAACATCGAACCTAATCTCATGCCGATCGTCTTCTGCAAAGGAGACGCCGGAACCGGAAAGACCTTTGCCGCTCTCGCAGCGGCTCTTCATCTTGTCCGCTCAAAAGGCAGCAAAAAGAAATACAAAAGCGTCTATTACGTCAGAGAGCCAGTCGAGATTGGCCATCGTTTAGGCTACCTAAAAGGTACCGAAGAAGATAAGTATGGCCCATACCTTGGACCTCTCCTTGATAACTACAACCACCTTATGGCCAACGTGAAGCAAGATGCCGCTTCGCCTTACCGTGAGCCAAAAAGAAACGGAAAATACGCTGACGAGAATAAGCCTCTCTATGAGAACCTTCCAAGCGACATTGTCCCAATCGCCCCAGAGTTTATCCGTGGCCGTTCATTCAGTGATGCCATCCTCATCGTCGATGAAGCCCAAAACCTCACCCTCGATGAACTTCATACCTTGGCTACTCGTTTAGGGAGCAATTCCAAGATGATCGTCATCGGCTCCCCTAACCAAATCGACGTTGATGATCAGACCTATGAGAAGAACGCATTCGAGACCTCATACAAGATTCTTGAACCAACTGGGCTCGTTGGTTTCGTCGAGCTCAAAGCCCCAATGCGTTCAGGCTTTGTCACCGACTTCGATCAAAGATTCCTTCAGTACAAACTCAAGGAAGGCAAAAAACGTTAATCAAAACCATTCTCTTTAAGAGAAAGGGCAAGTAGAATTGTCTTAATGCTGAAACGTTTAACCATCACAAACCTCGCAATCATTGAGAATATAGACGTCTCCTTTGGAGAAGGTTTTACCGTTCTCACTGGTGAGACGGGCGCTGGCAAGAGCCTTGTCATCGATTCGCTTTCTCTCCTTTTGGGCGCGAGAGCGTCTAACGAACTGATCCGCGCAGGTGAGGACTCCGCAACAATCCGTGGGGTTTTTGCTGTGAATAATCGAATTTTGAGTGCGATTCTGATGTCGCTAGAGATTCCAGAGAACGATGGTGAAATCATTGTGAGCCGCACGCTCAGCAAAGCTGGAACCAAGATCAAAGTGAATGGTGTTTCCATCACCCTCCAAGACCTTTTGAAGATCTCCAAGTACCTTGCTGACATCCATAGCCAATTTGATTTTGAGAAGATCCTCAACCCAGAGAACTATCTTGGCATCATTGATGGCTTCTCTAGTGAGCTCATCTCCTCCTACAAGAAGGACTACTCACTTCTCCTTTCCGAATACAAAGCGAAGAAGAAAGAATACGAGGCCCTTCTCGCCAAGAAAGCGAAAATCGATGAGGACAGAGACTTCTACGAATACCAATACAAAGAACTAAAAGGCATGGCCCTCAAAGAGGGAGAGCAAGAAGAAATCCAGTCTGAGATTTCTCTCCTTTCCAATTACGACAAAGTCTATTCCCTCTCCCAAGAGGCGGAAGAAATCATCCATGGCGATTTCCTCGACAAGATGTATGAGCTTAACCAAATCCTTGGAAAGCTCGTGAAATATCAGCCTCAATATCAAGAAACCCAAACCTCTCTTGATGAGAAGTATTACGAAATCGTTGATATGGTCGACACCCTCAAGAAAGACCTTAGGGATATCGATTATGATCCAGATAGGCTCGATGAGCTTCAGCAAAGAGATTCCGACCTCACCTCTCTTGAGAGGAAGTACAAAAAGAGCATCCCTGAACTCATCGCTTATAGAGACGAGCTCGCTTCCACTCTCGGGGATAAGAACGACTTCGAATTCAACCTCGAAGAAAAGAAAAAAGAGATGGATGATGCATTTAGGAAATGCAAAGCCAAGGGCGAAGAGCTCACCACCGTCAGAAAGAAAACCGCTTTATCAATCGAGAAAGAGCTTGAAAGGAACATGGACGACCTCCGTCTCCACGCGACTTTTAAAGTCGACTTCCTTAAGAGTGAGGCCAAAGATGACTCAATCCTCAAAGAGGATGGCATGGATACCCTCGACTTCCTTATTGAGACCAACGTCGGCGAAGGCATGAAGAGCCTTGGCAAAGTCATATCAGGCGGCGAAGCGGCAAGAATCATGCTCGCTTTCAAAGCCACCCTCATCAAAGCCAATAGAATCCCAACCGTCATCTTTGATGAAATCGATACCGGTGTCAGCGGTGAGTCCGCTCAAGCCGTTGCCAAAAAGATCAGAGAGATATCTCTTTCAAGCCAAGTCATCTCCATCACCCATATGCCGCAGGTCGCTTCTTTAAGTGACCACCACATCCTCATCTCTAAAGAGGTAAAAGGCGATAGAACGTTCGCTCACATCAAAGAGCTTTCGCTTGAAGAAAAAATCAATCAAGTCGCCTATCTCATCTCTGGCGGAACCGTTACCGAAAAGCAGCTCGAATACGCAAAAGAGATGGTTTTATCCTCAAGATAACGTTTTGTAGCGCTTACATAATTTCTTAAAAAACGCACTTATTTCGCCTTAAGTGTTGCTTTCATGGTGAAATTAAGACAACATAATAAAGTCAAACCCTCGTTTCAAGGAAATCTGTGAATGATTTTTGTAACGAGGAAAAATGCCAGAACAGGCATAAAAGAAAGGAGCTTTTTCAGAAATATGAAAAAGAAATTTGTTCTCCCGCTCGCAGCCCTCGGATTGATGGTTGCACTAGCCGGATGTCAGGATGGTGGAACCAACACATCTGCCGCTAGTGGAAGCGGAACCCCAACCAGTGGTTCTGTCGCTGCCTCCTCTTCCAAGATGGAGCAGATCAAGATCACTTCTGCAAACAATGCCAAGACAATGGTCATTGGCACCACTCTCCAGCTTCAGGCTGACAAAGACGGCGTCACTTGGTCTACCGCAAACGCGGACATCGCTACTGTCAGCACCAGTGGCTTAGTCGAAGCCAAAGCCCTTGGTTCAGTCAAAATCACTGCCAAGAAAGAAGGCTTCAAAGATGGCACTATCACCATCGAGGTCACCAGACCAGCCCCAACCGCTAAGATCGACTGGAAAGACGCCGACCACTATTCTGTCGACGGTTCTTACACGAGAAGCAACCGTGGTCCTGGCGACACCCCTGTCTATAGCAAATCACAGGCTGATGGTGGCGAATGCATCGGTTATCAGGGCACCGGTGACAAGGAAACCTTAACCTTCACCTCCACTGCCGCTGTTGCCGCTGAGCTTACCTCCTCAATGGGCAGCAACAACTCCGTCAACTTAGCCGACGTTTGGAAAATCAAACTCAATGGAACCGAACTTAATTTGGCCGGCAAGAGATATGAATCAGATGATTCCTCTGGCAACTACACCTTCCAGGAAGTTTCCTTCGGTGATGTCAACTTGATCCAGGGCGACAACGTCTTTGAAATTGAATACCTCGTCGATGATAGCCCATATCTCGACAACTTCTACGTCTACGCCAAAGCCGCGACTACCATCACCTCCAAACCAGCTGCAGAGAAGCAGAAGATCGCCCTCCCAGAAGGCGCTGACAAACTTACTGTCGCTATTGGCGCAACCGCAACCATCAACTGCACCGAAACCGGTGTCAAATATACTTCTTCCAACACCGACATTGCCACCGTTGATGAAAACACCGGCGTTGTCACTGGCGTTGCCAAAGGCTCTGCTACCATCACCATCTCCAAAGATGGCATGATCCCAAATAGAGTCACCGTCACCGTCACCAATCCTTCTGAGGTTATTATCGAAGCCGAAAGCGAATCAACCCTCGTTGAATACACCGATGGCGCGACTGTCCCATCCTACAAGACTTCCAGCAGCGGCGGCGCTTATGTCCGTGTCCTCCCAACTGGAACAACCTTAACCTACACCTTCCCAGCTGCCAACGCTGGCAACTACAACTTGACCATGACTGGCAGAAACTTCAGCCGTGATCACGAAATCACCGATCTCAGCCAGGATGCTGAAATCAAGATCAATGGCACTGCCGTTAACCTTGCTGGCAAAGCTTGGGCTTACGCCACTTCCAACCAGAGCCTTGATCTTGGCACTGTCACTCTTGCTGCTAGCAACACCATGACCTTCAAAGTCATCGGCGCTGAAGTCGCTGACACCAACTTCATGCTCGACAGCTTCATCTTCACCCCAGCCGCCTAATCAATAACTAACGATTAGAAATAGCCCGGCGATTAAGTTCGCTGGGCTTTTTTGTGAGGCAAAGAAAAAAGCCTGACGTGGAAGTGCATCAGGCTTTTACCAACAAAGGCGAGTTGAGCTATTTGACTAATTTAAGGATGGCGTTGACGTCTTCATCATTTCCGTCATTCTCGAAATGATAGAGATCCTTTGAGCCATATTTTTCTACGATGGCTTTGCCAGCCCCGCAGAAGGCCTCTCCATAACCGCTGTCACCACTGACGATGACACCCTTAAGTTTTGAAGAGTTGTTGGCCAAGAAGGCATCGGCCTCAGCAGGGATGTCTCCATAGCCGTCAGTGTAGGTGATGAGGATGAATTCCTCGTCCGCCACCTCATCGCCACTCTCGATTTTGTTAGCGGCGATTCCGAGCTTGCCGATCATTGATTCGACGTTGCCGGTTCTTGAAGCATAGTATACGTTCATTGATTGTTTTTCCTCTAGTTAGTTATGACTAACTGCATATAAGATAGAGCCTCTATCGCCTCAATTCAAATAAAACGATAAAAAAGATTTTCACGTGCCCATACGTATGTGTGGCAATTTTGTGACTCCTCTTGGCTACACTTTTCTTAAAGCGAGGAAATAACCATGAAGAAACTTTTTTCAAAAACCTTCCTTTTGTTAGCGATATCGTTACCTCTTTTTGGCTGCAGTTCTGAGCCACAAAGCGAAGTCATCCTTAGCGACGATGAATCCACGATCATCAAAGACGCCAAAAGCACGGATGGCTATCTCGAAAAAAAGGATTACAAATCGATAGCCTACGCCTACATCTATAAGATTAAAGAAGGACTCACCACTTATAAGACTGAGACGAGCGGAAGCGTCAAAGCCAAAGTCCTCTTCTTCGATTACGACATCAGCTATACGAGTCTCACCCTAAAGAATGGCTCCACCTTCTATTCGAAGGACCACTCAGTCTCTTCTCTTATGACCATCGACACCGAGTATTACATGGTCAATAAAGATAAGATCCTGGTCGCAAGCGACAACAAATACGACGTTTATTCCACCGAGGAATTCCATAAGATCTCTTACACCGTCGACCAATATATGGTCATGGGCTATGTCTTCACGGATCAATCCATCCTCTATGCCGAGGTCATCGAAGACAAAGACGAGGTCGTCAAAGTGAAATACAAGTTAGACAACGAGCTTTCGACTCACCTTGTCAAAAAAGATTTCAAGAACTCAGGCGGATTATCTGAATACCCAACCTTCAAGGACGTGAACGTCACCCTTACGATGAAGAGGGATTTCACTCCTGTCGCATATCAGATTGACGCCACTTACACCGCTTCAAAAGCGTTCCTTGGCTCAACCGAGGCCAAGCAACACACCGACTGCGTCTTCTCTAGCATCGAAGAAAAAATCGATATCCCAAACGAGTCATTCTTGTCAGGGAAGTTAGGCGATGCTCCTAAGCGTATCGACACAAACGATGAGGAAACCTCAATCAAGAAAGACCTCCTTAACGCCTTAGAGAAGCTCGACTACAAG